>DATEGM010000394.1:0-3260 GCA_035280085.1 Terriglobales bacterium | reverse complement strand
CACGCCCTGCGACAGCTCGTGCCGCAGCCCTTGAATGGCGAACTGCACATAGGACATGCCCAGCACTGGGCTCACCGTCCCAGTATCGAAAACTACCGTGTACTCCTCGCCGGGGTAAATGTGATCCATGTAGAGTTTCTTCGCCTGCCAAGGCAACAGGCCTTCCTTGACCTGCTCGGGAAAGCGGTTGGGATCGGCGGCGGCGCGGAAGGCCTCACGAGTCACGATGCCGGCCGCCTGGTGATTGCCGTGGCCATCGCGGTCGGTGCCCTGGAAGCGCGTGACCAGCACGTCCGGGCGATAAGTGCGGAGCACGCGCACCATGTCGCCCAGGGCGATGTCGTGCCCGCCCCATTTCTGGAACGTCTCGTCGGCAGTCTTGGAGAAGCCGAAATCCACCACGCGGGTGAAGCGCTGCTCCACGCCGTAGTAACGGTCGGCGGCCAACTGCTCCAAGGTGCGCACAATCCCCAGCTCATCGAATAACCCACTGCCCACCTTGTTCTGGCCGCCTTCGCCTCGGTTCAGGGTGAGCAGGAGCACGCTGTCGCCTTTGCCCCGCGATTCCAGCGTCATCATGCCGCCATCCTCATCGTCGGGATGGGCGGTGGTGTGCATCATCCGCGCCGTGGTCTTCAGTCGCAGCAACATTTCCTTTAATCCCGCCGCACCCTGGTCCTGGGACAAAGGGCCGGCCGGCGGCAACCGGCTCTCGGCGGGCGCGACCTGCTGGGCCCGGACAATTGCCAGGCACAGCCCCAGTCCCAGAGCAAGCGCCGCGAGTTTTCCGATGAATTTGAAATTGGCAGACGGACGTGGAATCGGTTCAGACTGAGGGAGATTGGGCACGCGAATGTTTTCCACCTCTGTTCTACTTCTTTGCTTTGTACACGATGTGGGAAAGGCGGGTAAAGCTTCAGCCTTTTCAAAAAGACGGAGCAAGGATACTCCGTCGCTGCGAATGCTGCCTGTGACCGGCTTTGCCTACTCAGCGCAAGGCTTTGCTCTACCCTCCAAGCCGTGCCTCGCAACCCATTGTGCCTGCTGAGAGAGCGCTGGCAGGGCAATTGCCATGTCTGGGGTGCGGGTTGTAGGCCCCGCTCCCAGGAAGAAAGATGAAGCGCCTTGTTCTGACCCTCTGCGCCGCGATCCTCCCCCTCGCGGCCCTCGCCTCTGCCATGACCCTGCCTGTGCAGCGGCCGCTCAAGCCACGCCAACTTGCCACGCACCGGCAGCAACCGCATCCAAAGGGTAAGTGGTACCTGGCCAGCAGCGGACACGCTGTCTATTGCTATGGCCCGGTAATGATTGTTGGCACCTGGGATGGAGGTTTTGCCCGGGTGGCCACCATCTGCCGCGGCGGCGCGCCCATGGTGAAGTTGAAGGATTAGACACCCACCCTCCATCAGCAGCTGCTCCTTCGTCACCAACGTTAGTGACCCCGGTCACTGGGCGGCGTTCAGTTTTCCTCCTACAGTTCTCGCTAAAGATAACGACCCGGCGCCTTCCCGCGTGTTTTAATGAGAAAGAGCGGCGGAACTACGAAGCCAGCAGCGGGTTGCCTTGCTCTCTGGCGGCTAAAAATGTGACGCGGGAGATGCTGGTTGCATCAAATTGAGAAGTCCGATTTGCTCCGGGTAGAAGGCCTCAAGAAGGTCTTCCGTTCCGGCACGGCCGACCTGGTGCTCTTTGAGAATTTGTCCTTCCATGTGAGGAAGGGAGAGATGCTGGCCATCGTGGGGGAATCCGGCGCCGGCAAGAGTACACTTTTGCACATCCTCGGCGCGCTTGATGCTGCTTCTGAGGGTGACGTATACTGCGGCCACTTGCGGCTGGGATCGCTTTCCGACGAAGCCGCAGCCGAGTTTCGCAACCGTGAGATCGGGTTTGTATGGCAGTTTCACTACCTGCTGCCCGAGTTCACGGCTCTGGAAAACGTCGCCATGCCCCTGCTGTTGCGGGGTGGAAAGCAGCGGGAAACGGAGCAGGCGGCGCTCGGCTGGTTGCGCGAAGTCGGGCTGGAAGCACGGGCCCATCACCGCGCCGGCGAGCTTTCCGGCGGAGAGCAGCAGCGGATCGCTTTAGCGCGCGCTTTGATTACCAGGCCGCAGTTGCTGCTCGCCGATGAGCCCACAGGCGACCTGGATAACCGAACGGCGGAGTCGGTATTTGCCTTGATTACCAGGTTACATAGCGATTATCGGCTCACCTCTCTTCTTGTCACCCACAACTTTGCTTTTGCCCGCCGCTGCGACCGGGTTTTACGCCTGCAGCAGGGCCGGGTAGAGGAGGTTACGCCGGAGTCACTGCCCGCGTAAAACAGGGCTGGACGCCGGGGTTAGAATGGCAGAAGGGAAGGACAAATTGGGGCATATGGCCCACGAGTGAGACGGCAAGGAAAGCGAAGTAGCCCGCTATCTTCAGGGCAAGTAAGGGTTACTTACGTGCAGGGTTCTTGAGCTCGGCAGTGGCAGTTGGATTGCATAAGTCTCTTAGGTTCAGGGCTCCCGGGGAGCTTCGGGCGGCGCTCAGATCGAGGTCGCTGGCCTTGGAGAGCTTGGGAGAGGGCAGAACATGTTTGAACGGTATACGGAAAAAGCCAGGCGCGTGATTTTCTTTGCGCGCTACGAAGCCAGCCAGTTCGGCTCGCCTTACATCGAGACCGAGCATTTGCTGCTGGGCTTGCTTCGCGAGGACAAGGCCCTCACCAACCGCTTCCTGCGGTCGCACGCCTCGGTGGAGTCCATCCGCAAGCAAATCGAGGGACACACCACAATTCGGGAGAAGGTCTCCACTTCTGTGGATCTTCCGCTGAGCAATGAGTGCAAGCGGGTACTGGCCTACGCCGCCGAGGAAGCCGAGCGGCTATCCCATAAGCACATCGGGACCGAGCACCTGCTCCTGGGCCTGCTGCGCGAAGAAAAGTGCTTTGCCGCAGAAATTCTGCACGAGCGCGGGCTCCGCCTCTCGACTATTCGGGAGGAGTTGGCCCGCACCACCCAGGAGAAGGCCCAGCCGCAGCGTTCGCGCGAGTCTTCCTTGCTTACCGAGTTCTCCCGCGACCTGACCCAGGCCGCCATGGATACGCAGCTTGACCCGCTGGTCGGGCGCGAGCAGGAACTGGAGCGCGTGGTTCAGATTCTCTGCCGCCGCACCAAGAACAATCCGGTGTTGATAGGCGAGCCGGGCGTCGGCAAAACCGCCATCGTGGAAGGCCTGGCGCAGCGCATTGCCGATGGCGACGTGCCCTCGTTCCTGGC
>DATEGM010000393.1:0-6877 GCA_035280085.1 Terriglobales bacterium | reverse complement strand
TGCCTTTTCGTCTGATCCCTCGCCCAAAGCCTCGGTTCTTATCGAACCCGTGGGACCGCCCGCATACACGCCGCTCACATCGCATCAGAAATTCCACATCTTCGTGCAGCAAACCTATTCCATTTACACGGTGGCCAACACCGCGTTCGACGCCGGTTGGGCGCAAATGACCGACGATTGGCCGGCCTATGGCCAGGGCATGGAAGGCTACGGCAAACGCTATGGGGCGCTGCTGGCCAACCATGAAGCGGGCACTTTTTTCGAAAACTTCTTTTTTCCCACGCTGCTGCGCCAGGATCCGCGCTACTTCCGCAAGGGCGAAGGACATTCTTTGTTTGCCCGCGTGCCCTATGCCGCCAGCCGCGTGCTGATCACGCAGTCCGATAGCGGGCACAGCACCTTTAACAGCTCCTTGCTGCTGGGCCTGCTGTTTGTTGATGGAGTGACCAACGCCTACTATCCGCGGCCGGAGCGCGGTTTGGGCAATACCATGACCCGCTTTGGCGGAAGCGTGCTCAGCAGCGCGGAAACCAACCTGCTGCGCGAATTCATGCCCGACATGATGCGCATTTTTCACCGGCACGAACCGGAGAAGCTGAAGAAACTGGAAGAGCTGGAGAAAAAAGTGCCTCTGGCGGACAAGCTGACCCGGCCCAACGACGGCACCGTGCAGCCCGCGAGCGCGCCTGGCGGCGGTTCCACGCCACCCGCCGGCGGTGCGGCTGGCAAGGCCGGCGCCTCCGGCAGTAGCCAGAATTCTCCGTTGCCTTCGTCCCAGGGGAATGCATCCTCCGCATCCCAGCACTAATCTGTTTCAGCGGCTAAAGCCGTTTCTCCTGATGGCTGTTCGGCATGCCTGAAGCCCTATTTTCCTTCTGTCATCCTGAGCGAGCCCGCTGATTCGTTCGCGAATCAGCGGGCGCAGTCGAAGGATCCCTGTGGTGTTCGCTCAATCTGGTTATTCCAGGGAGTTCTCTAGGGTCTTGTTTTGCATTGAGGTCCTTCGCTGTGCTCAGGATTTCGGCAGCGGGCTCAGACGCACGCTAACGCCTCAACTTCGGGCCTGAAGGTCTTCAGCATGACGCCAATCGTAGTTGAGGTTCCATCTGACGAGAGCCAGCGACAACCAGAAGCTCACGAAATCGCGCACTAACTGTGGAAGCGCGGGGCTTCAGCCCCGCGATAACTGGCGGCGTACATCAGGCTTCAGCCCCGGTGCACCACCACAAGTGAAACAGGCGGCGCGTGGGCGCCGCCTGTTCCTGATTCGCAACAGCTGTCCGAATAGTTCCGCCTCAGTACACCTCTTCGTGCGAGGCCAGCACCCGCAGCACGCCGCGGTTCGCCATTTTGGAACTCCAGCAGCTGTCGTAATTGATAGTGGCCGTGCCACCGCCGCTGAAGTTGAAGGTGGGAGCCCCCGGGGCGCTGCTGGAGGGCAGCAACTGGCCGGCGTTATTGTACAGGTTGGCGACGAAGATGCCGCCATTAAACGTGCCATTGCCGCCACCCTGCCATTGTATGTTGCCCTTACCAATCACAAGAATCACCCCATCCCAGCTGGGGTTTCCCTGGGTGCTCAGCGTGCCCTGCACCAGCAGGATGCCGGCGCCGGTGCGATTGCCCAGGTTGAAGTCACCCTGCACCACCGTGATCAGGGGAGCGGTATCGGTGCCCAGATTGTTGACCACGGGATTGTTGCCACTGTAGACCTGGTCGGCGCTGTTGGTGATGTTCGTCACTACTGTTTGCAGCCCGCCCACGGTGGAGAATATTCCCATGCTCGCGGTCGCGACACTCGGAGTGCCCCCGCTTCCGGTGTAGTTGTTCTTGCGGTTGTTGGGAATGGCGGTGGTTATGGTGGTAGTGGAGGGGTTATCGAAGGCGGCAATGCCGGGGATGGCCGGGGCTGACCAAGCGGTGCAGCTGTGCTTGTCATTACCGTTGACGGTGAGGGCATTGGAGGCCGGAACGCCAAAGTTAGGGCCTGAGCCGTCGAAGGTGATGGCTCCCGGCAGAGGCGGGATCACCATGTTGGCTACTTCGTATTGCGTCATCTTGCGCGAACCGTCGGGCAGCCTGGCGAGGGCGGTGAGCACAAACAGGGAGCGCATATTGTCCGCTTCGCAGACCGGGAAACCAGCAGGCAGCGGCGTCTCATAATAGGGCGGCAAGTACGGCGCTACCGCGTTCATGGCCGAACAGACTGGCCGATTAGCCAAAGCGCAGGCATTGCCATCCGCGCAATACGGGGCGGCGTCCTGCTTCAGGGTGATACGCACCCATTTGTAAGGGGTCGCCGCGTTGGTGCCGGTGTTGGGGTCGAAGCTGTTCACCGCTTTATACCAGGTGTTGCCGGCAGGCGCCGCCTGGGCGCAGGGCACCGTGGGCGCCGTCGCCTGCAGGCCCAGGCCGTTAAAGTTTTCGTGGCACAATTCGTCGTCGAAGTAGGCGGTGTTAGGGGTCCAGGGCGTCACCGGGTCCGCGGCGCCGCTGGAATTGACGATGTAAACCACCGAGCCTGTGTTGGCGGCCGGTGCGGTGGTAGGCAAGGCCCAGCCATTGGCGAAGTTGTTGCTGGTGATGTCGTACTGGGCGTTGTTCTGATAAGCGCCCGCGCAACCGGCACACGGGTTATAGCGCAGGCGGTCGCGGGCCTCTTCCAAGCCCGCCTTGGAGGCGTAATAGGCTCTCTGCTCGCCGCGGAAATTGCTGTCAATGCCGGTCTCGGTCGTAGTCATGTACATCAGCCCCAGGCCGATGCCGGTAAGCAGCATCAGGGCAAACAGCACTATGATTAAAGCCATTCCCTGTTCGCGTTTTGATTGGCCATTCATACTTGTCTCCCGTCCTAATTCTGAAGGTTGTTGAGCTTCACCATGGCGCGCATGGACACACCGGAGCGCAAGTGCGTCTGCATGTCCTGCTGCGCCGAAAGCAGGTTCAGGGCGATGCTGATCATGCGCACGTTCCCGGCGGCATTGATCCCGGTGTTCAGATTGGCGCCCTGCAGAGTGTTGGGAACCACTACCGGGTTGCCGTTCTGGTCGAAGAAACTGAACACCGCCGGCTGCTTGAAGGAGGCATAAAGAACGTCATTGTTGGTCTGGACGCCGTTGAAAGGCGTGGTTCCGTCTATGGCGTAGGGAGCCGCGCCGCCGGTGCTGTTGATCACATTCTGCAGCTGAGTGTTGTAGTTGGTGTTCTGGGCGGAGGGAGCGGTGCCTTGCACTTTGACCACC
Source organism: Terriglobales bacterium (assembly GCA_035280085.1). GTDB lineage: Bacteria > Acidobacteriota > Terriglobia > Terriglobales > Acidobacteriaceae > JAICWP01. The sequence continues at coordinate 3,635 of DATEGM010000393.1, read as the reverse complement.
GCGCTGCGCATCATGGTGCAGGGGCAGTTGCCATCGGCCAGAGTCTGCAGAGTGTAACGGATGCTCTGCACATTGCCGCTGTCGTCAATGTCGCCTTCAAACCAGATGTCGGTGGCGGAGACGGCCACCAGGCCGGCGGCAACGTTGGAGTTGTTGAGGGCGGGAGCCGCCAGGGCCGCGGGGTTGTACATCTTCAGGCCGGGATAGCCGGCGCTGTGCAGGTCGCGCACAATCTGGTCAAGGAACTCCCGCGATTCCTGCGTGGTGTTGACGCGGTTTTCCTCCAGGCGATACTTCTTCATGCCGTCCAGGATGGTGTTGAAGATGGCTCCCAGCACGACGCTGAGCACCGCCACCACAATCAGCATTTCCAGCAGCGAGAAGCCTCGTTGGCTTTTATGAGAGTGTCGTCTCATGGTTTCCTCAGTTCTCCGCTATGGCGGCGGTGCCGCTTATGGTGACGGGCAGGATGAAAGAATTGGCGGCGGTGGTGCCGATGGGTTTGGCGGCGACCCGCACCATACGGGTGTAAATCGTCGGACCGCCAACATTCATATCGAGCACGTTCCAGCGCACGTCATACTGCGCGGTTTGACCGTTGGCCCGGCAGACGTTGTAAACCATGCTGTAGTTGTTGGCGGGCGCGGCCTGGGAAAAGTCAATGTCGCCGTTGGCGGTCAAGGCTGCGCCCGCTCCCGGAGCGCCGGCACCCGCGATATTGATTACGAAATTGTTGCCCAGGCAGTCGGTGAGGCCGATGTTGGCCACATTATTGGTGCCCGCCAGCATGATCTGTTCCAGTACGCTCTGCCCCAGCAGCGTCCCCGTGGTGTCGCGCTGGCTGCGGCTGTTGTTGGCCATGGCCGCTACGAAGAGGCTGATCACCGCCGTCATTCCCACCGCCGCAATGCTGAGCGCGATGAGCAACTCGATGAGCGTCATGCCCGACCATCCGCTCTTGGACGTAACTGATTTGATGGATTTCATTGCTCACCCCAATTTGCGCCGCCGTTGTTCAGCCACTCGCTCACCAGGCCGGTCGGAGTAATGGTTAAGGCCGCGTAGGTGGGAGTGTTCCCGCCGGTGTAAACGAATTTGTATAGAAATCCGGTGGGATTGCCGCCCACCAACTCATCGCACCGGGTTCCGATTGGCTCATTGGTGGGAACGGGTCCTATGCAGGGCAGACCGCGGTCGTTATAGGAAACGAATGCCGTCGGCACCTGCGGGACGTAGTTCAGTCCGGTGAACCCTTGGGGGCAGACTCCGGTTCCCACGGGTCCACAGGTGATCTGATTGGGCGAAGGGCCGCTGCCGTCTGTGACCAGGGCCACCGATTTGGCCATCACCACCATGGGCTCGGTGACATCGCATACTCCGTTGTAGTTCGTATCTATGCACGCTTCCTGGACGCCATTCGCGTTGAAGAAAACGATGCTGTAGGTGGTGTTGTTTCTCACCGCCAGTATGCGTGCCCGCTCAGCCAAGGTGCCCACATCCTGCGCCGAGCTTTGCAGGCGGATGACACCCATGTTCTTGCTGATGGTTGGCAAAGCCGCCACGGTGACCACCATCATCACCGCCAGGCAAATCAGCAGCTCCAACAGGCTGAAGCCTTTTTGGCGCGTTGGACGGTTCTCCATGCCTTCACTCCTTGGGGATGGCCTATTCCAAAGCAGTCCATCGGCCAAAGGAGCAGGTTTTTCTAAGTTGCTGAAATCAGAGTTCTTACGGTATTCTCCCGGACGGAACCCGAGTCCGACTGGCACCTGGGATGTTTCATTTCGTTACATTTTGTTAAGGTGGTCTCGAAGTGAGGCGGCCCTGAACGGGGCCAGTTTTGGGTTGAATACTGCCGCCGAAGATGCCGCGAACTGCCGCGAATTCAATGCCGAACTGCGAGAGTGAAGCTGGTTTGCGGCTAGAAGTTTGGCCGCAAGCCACGCTGCGCGCTTTTCGCCGGCGGCTGCTCGACTGGTATGACCGCAACCGGCGCGACCTGCCATGGCGGGGCAGCCAGGACCCGTACCGCATCTGGATCTCCGAAGTCATGCTGCAGCAGACGCGGGTGGCTGCCGTCATTTCTTATTATCGGCGCTTTCTGGAGCGCTTTCCGGATGTGGCGACGCTGGCTGCGGCCAAGCCGGAAGCCGTGCTGGCCGCCTGGAGCGGCCTGGGCTATTACCGCAGGGCACGAGCCCTGCACGAAGCCGCAAAGCTCATGGTTGAGAAGCACGGCGGAGAATTGCCGCGCAGCGCGGCTGAACTACGCCATTTGTCGGGATTCGGCCCCTACACTGCCGCGGCGGTCGCCAGCATCGCTTTCGGCGAGCCAGTCGCGGTGGTGGATGGCAACGTGGAGCGGGTTCTGGCCCGGCTTTTTGCCTGGCAGCAGCTAAAACGCAACACGGCTTGGGAAGCGGCGCAGCGGTTGCTTGCGCCCGGCCGACCGGGAGACTTCAACCAGGCCATGATGGAGCTGGGTGCCACCGTGTGCCTGCCGGCGCGGGCGCAGTGCGCGGCGTGCCCGCTGTTCCGCTGGTGCCGCACCCGCGGCCTGGGAGCGGCAAAGGAAAAGGAGCGCCGCCGGCGGCGACATATGCACTACCGCCTGGCACAGCGCGGAAAAGCCATCTTCCTGGTGCAGCGCGGAAGCGATTCGTCGCTGATGCCGGGAATGTGGGAACTGCCGGAGGTGGCCGTCAACGGCGTGCGCCCGAAGGTCACGCTGCGCTTGCGGCATTCCATCACAGTCACCGATTTCACGATTGAAGTCAGCACGGGCGAGCCGCCCGCGGGCATTCGCGGGCGCTGGGTATCGCAGCCGCAGGTGGAAGAGCTGCCGCTTACCGGCTTAACCAAAAAGATCCTGCGCCGGGCCAATTTCATCTAAGGTTGGTGAGCCGTTAAAATTTGTGAAACCTTCTTGAGGAGGAAAAAACAGATGCCTGCTTTGAGCGCCGGCAAAGCCGCCCCGGAATTCACGCTGGAGAAGCTGGACGGCGGCAAATTCAACCTCCGCGAGACCCTCAGCCGCGGTCCCGTCCTGGCGGTCTTTTTTAAGATTTCCTGTCCCGTGTGCCAGTTTGCGCTGCCCTATGTAGAACGCCTCTACCAGGCGTACAAAGGCAAGAACGTGAGCATCGTGGGCGTTTCGCAGAATAATAAGGCCGATACCGCCAAGTTCATGCAGGAGTACAAGCTCAGCTTTCCCGTGCTGCTGGACGATACCAGCAGCTATCCGGTTTCCAACGCCTATGGGTTGACCAACGTGCCCACTTTGTTCTGGATAGAACGCGATAGCGAGATCGGCCTGAGCAGCGTGGGGTGGAGCCGGGCCGACATGGAACAAATCAACCGCCTTGTAGCCGAAGCCGGCCGCGGCGAGCAGGCCGTCATCTTTTCGCCGGGCGAGAACGTTCCCGATTTTCGCGCCGGTTGAAGCTCGAAAAACTGACCTGCGGTCGCAGGCAAAAAGACAAAGGCCCGGCGCTTAGCCGGGCTTTTCTATGTGCGGCGGCGTGACTTCTGTAACGTTGGCCGCCCCCATTGGCCATGTTACCCTCCGGCCAGAGTCAGCAATATCAGTTGTTTCCGAGGAACCGCATGCATCTGCGACGCAGCGCGCTGATGGT
>DATEGM010000392.1:0-3576 GCA_035280085.1 Terriglobales bacterium | reverse complement strand
AAGGTGGCTGGCGATGCTCTTTTCCTGGCGCATTTCGAAGCCCGGCAACTCGCCTATGCCGATGTCTGCAGCGCCTTCCTGGTCATGGGCGTAATCGCTGCTTATGTGCGTTTTGCCCGCCGCCTTTCTGTGCTGAGCCTGCTGGTGGCCAGCATGCTGTTCTTCTCCAGTAACTGCGGCCTGTTTTGGGTTTTAGCCAGGAGCTATCGCGCGGCCTGGCTATATCCCGTCTTTTACATGTGGGTAAAGGTGTTCGGCGTGCTTGCCCCGGCCCAGGTTTGGACGCTGGCCAACTACGTACTCACCACCCGGGAAGCCAAACGCGTGTTCGGCCTGGTAGGCGGAGGCGCGATTTCCGGATGGATATTTGCCGGCTTTTTCTGCCGGACCATCGCGAAAGTCTTCGGTACGGAGAGTCTGTTGCTGGGCATGACCGTGTTCCTGGCGCTCTGTGCCGGCCTGGTGGTCCTGGCGTGGCGGAGCGGCAGGGTACGGGTCGGCTCGGGACAGGAAGTATCGCCTGCGGCCGACGACGCCCCTCGCAATTTGTGGCAAAGCGTAGCGCGGGTATTCTCTTCCCCCTACCTGCGGGCCATAGCCGGAGTGATCTGCGTCTCCAACCTGGTCACGAACCTGACCATGTGGCAGTTTCGCGCTATCGCGCAGCAAGTGCTGGTGCGAAAGGACGCTCTGGCCGTATTCTTCGGCAATTTCAATCTTTATGCGGGCGCGGTGTCGCTTGTGTTTCAGCTGCTTATCACCACGCGTTTGCTGCGCCGTTTTGGAATAGGGAAAGCTCTCTTCGTGCTTCCCTTCGCCATCCTGGCGGGTTCAGTCGGCCTGCTGGCGGTGGGCACGCTTGCCGCAGTGGTTTTGCTCAAAGGCACCGACCAGGTGCTGCGTTATTCACTCGATAAGTCAACCGCCGAACTGCTCTACCTGCCCCTCCCGTCGCGAGTAAAACTCCACGTCAAGTGGTTCATAGACACGGTCGTGTGGCGGTTGGGCGATACCCTGGCCGGGCTGAGCGTGCTGATTTTCGCTACCTGGCTGCATATGCCTGCCGCCCAGTTAAGCTGGGTCGTTCTCGGCTGGGTAGGTTGCTGGCTGTTTGCGGTTTACATCGCCAAGCAACGATATGTGGTCACTCTCAACGACAGCGTGACCCAGCACCGTTTGGAGTTGGAGCAAATATCGGCTCCGGTGCTCGATCGCCAAACTTTCGACGTGCTGGCCGCCAAGCTCGCAGCACCGGACCCCAACGAAATTATCTACGCTCTGGGCCTGTTTGAGGCGGAGCGGGAGCGGGCGGTGCATCCTGTCATCCGCGGCCTCCTGGAACATCCCGCAGCCCAAGTTCGGCACAAGGCTTTGTCCATTCTGTCGGACTCCGGAGACGAGGCGGTATTGCCGCAGGTGGAGAAACTGGTGCAAGACCCGGACCTCCTCGTGCGCACGGATGCCCTGCTTTACCTGAGCCACCATGCCCATATTGATCCTTTGACGAGAATTCAGGACCTGGGCGACTTTCCTGATTTTTCCGTGCGTTCGGCCATGGTGGCCTTTTTAGCGCGTCCTGGGGAGGCGCAGAACCTGGAGGCTGCTCATCACATCCTGGAGGCCATGGTTAACGAAAAAGGAGAAGAGGGCCGGCGAACTCGCGTGGAGGCTGCCCACCTTCTCGGGCTGCTGCCCGATGCTTTCGACCCGCTGCTCGCCACGCTGCTGGCTGACCGTGAAGTGGAAGTGGTAACCGAGGCTATTCAGTCAGCTGGAATCTTACGCAAACGGCGCCTGGTGCCCGTGTTGATCGAGCGCCTGGGCGACCCGGCGCTGACCGAGGTTGCCGCCGATGCGCTCGCCAGATTTGGCGACAGCATTATTGGGGCTCTCTGTGACCACATTGGCGATGCCTCCGTTTCCGTCGCGGTGCGGCGTGAGATCCCTCCCGTGCTGGTGAGAATCGGAACACCCGCAGCAGCACGCGCATTAGGGGAGAGCATGCTGCAATCGGATGCCCGCCTGCGCTTCCGCATCATCAGTTCGCTCAACAAGTTGCACCGGCAGCATCCGGAGATATCTACGGATGTAGTGATGCTGGAGACGGTTTTGGGCGCCGAAATCATGGGGCATTACCGCTCCTACCAGATTCTTCATTTGCTGGGTGCAGCCATGGAAACAGACGGTTCTGTGGCCAACGCGCTGAAAGAGTCGATGCAACAGGAACTGGAACGCATTTTCCGGATCCTGGGCTTGCTCTATCCGAACCTTGACGTCCATGCCGCCTATCTCGGGTTGCAGTCTAAGAACATCTCTGTCCACGATAACGCCTTGGAATTTGTTGACAACGTCATCAAGGTGCAAATACGGGAGATATTGGTCCCCCTGCTGGATGGCCGAGTGACCATAAGCGAGCGGGTAAAAATCGCCAAACGCCTGGTCCATGCCAGCATTGACAGCCAGGAACAGGCAGTCATGACCCTCCTCGGCAGCGAGGATTCGTGGCTGCAATCCTGCGGCGCCTACGCGGTGGGCATGCTAAGCCTGAGAACTTTGGAAGGTGAACTGGATCGCTGCCTTCAGCATGGCGACGCCCTATTGCGGGAAACGGCGCGGGCGGCAAAGCAGCGACTCGAACAGGCGCGGTCTGCGAGTGGATAACGTCGCAATCGGAATGACAGATACGGAGCCTCCGGTGGCGACCGGAAGCGAAGCATCAATCGGGATCCAAAAACATTACTTCGAGGTGCATATGCCAAGGTTCGATGTGTACCGCCGGGCCCTTATCGCGGGGATGGTTGGCGTGCTGTTTGCCGGTTTTGCCGCGGCAGCTGACAATTCGGCGCCCAAGTTGACCAATGACCAGATCCGGCATTTCTTGCTCACCGCCAAAGTAGTGAAGAGCAGACAGTCCGCGAAAGGGATTACCAGCCCGTGGCGGCTCACCCTCAGCGACGGAACCCTCACACATGACGCGTCTTTCCAGGCCATAGACGAGCACAAGCCGGTGATGCAGATGGCCAGCGGCCGTATGGAAATGAACTTTGTTGACTCCTACAAGTACAACATTGCCGGATTTGCCTTAGCGGAAATGCTGGGCCTCGACGACATGGTTCCCGTTTATGTTGAGCGCAAGTGGAGCGGCAATACCGGCTCGCTCAGCTGGTGGCTGCCGGTCAAAATGGATGAGGAGGAACGCCACAAGCAGGGGCTTACCCCGCCCGACCAGGACGCGTGGAACAAGCAGATGTATCGGATGCGGGTATTCGATCAATTGATCTACGACACTGATGCCAACCTTACCAACGTCTTGATCGGCGAAGACTGGAAGCTTTACCGAGTTGACTTCACCCGCGCCTTCCGGAGTTTTAAGAAGCTGCAACGCCCAGAGGACCTGGAGCGTTGCGACCGGCAGCTGCTGGAGAAGCTTAAGGCGCTGGATCGAGCGCAGTTGGCGGCGGCCACAAAACGTTACTTGACTAAGGACGAGGTAAATGGCGTGATGGCGCGTCGAGACCAGATCGTTGAACATTTTCAGAAGCTAATCGCCGAAAAAGGAGAGAGTGAAGTTTTGTA
>DATEGM010000391.1:0-19701 GCA_035280085.1 Terriglobales bacterium | reverse complement strand
ACTTCGCCAGAAGGATGGAAGTCCGGCTCGCCCAGTTCGAGATGAATGATGGACTGGCCCTCAGCTTCCAGTTCCTTGGCGCGAGCGTATACCGAGAGCGCGCCTTCGCCGCTCATGACCGCCAGGCGGGATGCAGGCTGGCGCATCTACGCTTTCCTCCCGGCCGCAGCCGGCGGCGGCGTGGTAGGTATGCGGAGAGCGTCCACAAAACGGGGAAAAAAGACGAAAGCAGCGGCGGTGGCGGTCAGTTCGATGATTTCCGGATCTTTGAAGCTGCGCTTCAGCTCCGCATAAAACTCGTCGTCCAGTTCGTAAGGCGAGCGGTAGAGCCTGTCGGCCGCGCGAAAGCCCAGTTTTTCCTTGTCGCTATACGGGCCCTTCTCAAAGTAGTGCAAACCGTTCACCTGCGCTTCGCTGGCGCCCTTCTGCTTCGCCGAAGCAGTATGGGCCGAGGTTCAATAATCGCAGCCCTGAAGGATGGCCACGCGCGTGGCCACCAGTTCCTTGTACCAGCCGGAGAGCGCGCCATCGCCGAGCAGCGGCTTGAGAAAGGCAGCAATGCCCACGGCCAGAGCCGGCGTGTGGGCAACCGTCTTGAACATGTTGGGCACGACTCCGCGCTGCTCCAGCAGCACATCGTAGAGCTTCCCGACCTCCTCGGGCACCTGGTTGCGCTCCAGCAACGGAATGCGCGGATGGTTGTGGCCCTTCATCAGAACGCGTACCTCAGCGAGAACTGTATCAGACGAGGCGTGCCGGTGGTATTCGTGATCTGGCCAAAATTCGACGGGCTCTCCACGTCGGTAAACGCTGGGCTGGCAAAGTTGGGATGGTTGAAAAGGTTGAAGAAATCGGCGGTGAAGCGCAGCGACTGGCGCTCGGTGAGGTGGAACATCTTGATGGCCGAGAAGTCCCAGTTCTGCTGGAACGGGCCGCGATAGATGTTGCGCCCCAGGTCGCCGAAATCGGTGCCGCAGAAGTTGGAATTGGTCTTGCACTGCGCTGGATAAAGCAGCGGCGCGGTAGTAAACGCCGCCGGATTAAGGTAGCCGCTGAGGCGGTTGAAGATGTCGCCGCTGGTCAGGCCCTGCGATAAGGTTGCGCCCGGAGCCAGGCTGGCGCCGAGCAACGGCGTGCTGCCCGCGCCCAGGAAGCCAGTGCCAGCCGCCGAATCAATGATGGAGAAGGGCGTGCCTGACTGGAATACGGTTACGCCGCTGACTTCCCAACCCTTCAGCAGAGCCGCCTTGGCGCCGGTGGCGCTCTGGAATATCGGCAGATCGTAAACGTAGCTGACGGCCAGCCGATGCGTGCGGTCGAAGTCAGAGAGGCCGCGCGAGGCATTGATGTTGCTCTGGTCATTGTAGGCGGTGTTAAACGCCGTGTTGCCGGTGGATGTGGCATCCGTGGAGCGGGAGAAGGTGTAAGCCGCCAGCAGGTAACCGCGTCCCCAGCGCCGCGTCAGGTTGACCTGCAGGGCGTGGTAGTGGGAGTAAGCGTCATTCGCGAAGATCTGATACCCGGAGTAGCCGTTCAGACCGGGCGTGGGAGTGCGGGCGATAGCGTTGGCAATGGTGTTGGTGGTGATTGGGTAAGTAATGCCATTGGTGCCGGTCACGAAGAACGGGTGCGAGGGGCTGACGCGCAACGATTGAATTCCGTCGCGGGTCTCACGCAGGTGAATGGAGTGCGTGCCTACGTAACCGATTTCCAGCACGAAGTTACGTCCCAGATCGCGTTGCAGCGTCAGGTTCCACTGCTGGGTGCTGGGCACCACGAAATGGCGCGGTACTTCCAAGCCGAAAATTCCCACCGAAGGAACGCCGGTGCAGGAGCCATAATTTGCCGCTAAGTTGGGGTCACCATTAGGGAATGCCGGACTGGCCGGGAAACTTGCGATCGGCGATAAACACGGAATATAAGCCGGGCTGAGCACGCCGGCAGGGGGCAGCGCATTGGGATTGGTAGCCAGTGTTCCAGAAAAGAAGTTGGTGAAGCTGCCGGGAGCGCCGCCGCCAAAGGCGATAGGCAACAGGGGCGCCTGGAAGCTGAGCTGGTCAATGTTGCCCACGTCTTCACGAACGTAGTAAATGCCGTAGCCGCCACGCAGCACCGTCCTGTGCTGGCCCATGATGTCCCAGGCGAACCCGACGCGTGGTCCCAGCCCGGTAGAAATCTGGTTGTTCAAGGTTGAGGCAGCGGCGTGGCCAGTGAATCCCGTCACATTAAGCTTGTTCACGCAACTGGGATACACGAACGGGTACTGGCCGCTCTGCGTGAGGGAAGACTGCAGGTTGCCGATGTGGCAGTCGCCATCGGTGAATGCGCCCATTAATTCGGTGCGCAGGCCGAGGTTCAGGGTCAGGTCCGGGCGCGCTTTCCAATCGTCCTGGGCAAAGAAACCGTAATTATTCTGGCGGTAGGCATGGTTGTAAACGCCGCCGCCACCGAAGCTGAAGTTAGGCGCGCCCAGGAGGAATTCCTGGAAATCCGTCAGCCCGCCGCTATTGGCGAAGAACAGCTGTCCGTTAAAGGTCTGGGGAAACTGCTTGTCGAGGTTCACGCGCGTGGCTTCGCCGCCAAAACGCCAGCTGTGGTTGCCGTGGGCCCAGCTCAGAGTTTCCACGAAATCGTAGTTGTTCTGGTCCTGAAACTGATCGGCTTGCGGGGTAGGCCCAAACTGAAATCCCGAACTCAGCAGGGTGAACTTGTAGATGCTCTTGGTCAGGTTGTTGGTGGGGCGGTTGATGCCCACATCATTCACCGTAACCGGGGGCACGTTAATGGCGCTATTGTTGATGTGCACCCAGCCGAAGCGGAAGTCGTTCACCAGGGTGGAAGAGAAGAGGTGAGTTTCGGAGACGGACATCAGGCGGTCATCTACCGGCAAATCGAAGGGGAAGTTCAGGTCGGAGCCGCTGATGCTGCCGCCCAGGGACGCCTGCAGGCCGCCGGCGCCGAAGGGCACCAGTTGCTCGGAGTTGGAGAAGAAAAAGCGGTAGGCGACTTTATCTTTGCCGCCGCGGAATTCGCGGTCCCAGTTGGTGGTGAACTGGTCATCAGTAAAGCGCCCGGGCTTGCTGAAAGCGAATGGTCCGGTATTCAGGCTGCCTCCGGTCAATCCTGGCGTTCCCGGAACGCTGGGAAAGAGGAATCCGCCGGGCGTGTTGCCAAACTGGCTGCTCTTGAAGTTGAGCAGCTTCAGCGCCACAGGATCAATCTGCACTCCGGTTTGTCCGGGAAAGAAAGTGTTGAGCAGAGATTGCGCCGAGCGGTCGGCCGGCAATACCGGTAAAAGGGTGCTGATGAAGGTGCCGCCGGAAAGGCCGCTGCGCTGCCGCGTGCCCTGGTAATTCACAAAGAAGAAGCCCAGCTTGCCATCCTTGCCGATGGGGCCACCCAGGCTGCCGCCAAAAATGTTCTGCTTGATCACGGGCCGCGGCTGGTCGCTACGCTTGAGGAAAAACTCGTTGGCGTTCAGTTTGTCGTTGCGGAAAAACTCGTAAACGTCCCCATGGAATTCGCGCGTGCCCGACTTGAGGATTGCGTTTACGTTGCCGCCGCCGTTGCGGCCCTGGCTGGCGTCGTAGAGCGACGTCTGTACCTTGAATTCCTGCACCACGTCAGGGTTGGGCAGAGGCGTGTTGGTTAGCTCGGCAACGTTGTAATCCGTGGCGGTGATGCCCTCGACCAGGTAGTTGTTGTTGTCCTCGCGCTGCCCGTTGACAATGATGCGCACGTCACCCCGGCCCAGCTGTGCCGAGGCATTCAACTGGCTGGAGGCGCCGGCGGAGAGGCTCAACAGCTGCTGGAAGTTTTGTGTAGCGAGCGGCAGGGTACGGATGGTATTGGATTCGATGGCTTCACCCGTGGTGGCGGTGGTGGTCTGAACGCTCTCCACCTCTCCCTGCACCTCCACTTCCTGCCTCACGGTCTGGGGCACCAGCTTGGCGGTCATGCGGGTGGTTTCAGTAATGCGCACGTCCACGCTGTTGACCGTGCCCTGGGCAAAACCGGGGGCGCTCACCGTCACGTCATAGGTGGCCACAGGCAGGAGCAGCGCGGTAAAGGAGCCGCTGGCGTCAGTCTTAAGTGTGCGCGCCACCTGGCCGGTAGCGTGGTTGACGATCCTCACGCTGGCGCCAGGCACCACCGCGCCGCTGGGATCCACCACCTGCCCAGTGATGGCGCCAGTAGCGCCGCCTTGCGCCCATACCACTGCCGCCAGCAATGCCGGCAACAATGCCAGACCCATAACCCTGAGAATCGTCCGCATGTTGCACCTCTTCCCTGAAAGTCGCTCCCGCCAGGAGCCCTTGCGTGTGGCGCGGCGTCTGTAACAGGCACTTTGGGAGCCCCGATCAGCGATGCCGCCCGAAACAACTCGAAAAGATGTGAAAGTCCCAGGGAAAGGACTAGCCCTGGGAATGGCGAGCAGTTTACAGCAATTCAGCCAGCTTCGAAAGGGTATGGGCGGGAAATGCGCGGGGTAGCTGGCAACTAGTAGTTGGTAGTTAGTGGATGGGTGAAACTGCTGTCGTTGCGATTCTCAACAGAACGTAGATTGACATGGGCGACCAACTGCTAACTACCAGCTACTAGCTGCTGTAATCTAGCTCGTCCCCTTATAACTGCCGCCGTCCACCAGCAACGTTTGTCCAGTGATGTAGGAGGCGCGCTCCGAGGCCAGCCACACTACCGCATCAGCGAATTCATCCGGCTTGCCGACGCGCTTAACCGCGGTATCTGCCGCCCAGTCATCAAATATTTCCCGCTCGCCCTTGCCTGTGGCTTTGGAGCGAGCCGCCGCCAGTTCTTTAAGCCGGTCAGTGGCGGTGTAGCCCGGTCCCACGTTGTTGACCAGAATGCCGTCCTTGCCGAACTCATTGGCCAGGCTCTTGACCAGGCCGACCACGGCCGAGCGCACCGCATTGGACAGCACCAGGTCTGAAACGGGCTGTTTCACAGCGACCGAAGTAATAGTGATGATTCTTCCCCAGTGGTTGCGCTGCATGTGGGGGATGACCTGATGAGCAAAGTAAACCACGCTGAGGAAATTCAGCTCTGTCGCCCGCTTCCATTCCTCGCTGGTAGTGGCCATGAAGCCTTTGGCGGGTGGGCCACCGGCATTAGTGACGCAGATATCAATGCGGCCAAAACGTTTGGCCACGTTTTCGACGAAGTGCTGCACGGCGGCGGCATCGGTGACGTCGAACGCCTCGTAGTAAACGTCGGCGCCGTTGCCGCGGATTTCGTCGGCCGCGGCTTCCACTGCCTTCAGGTTGCGAGAGCACATTGCGACTTTGCAGCCCTCGGCAGCGAAGGCGCGCGCAGTTGCCTGCCCCAGTCCGTGGCTGGAAGCCGCAACAATCGCTACACGGTCTTTTAGTCCCAGGTCCATAGGGGAAGGATTATACAAAGACGAGCTCTGTAGAAGCGCGCCGGCCCGCAAGACTTGGTTTCTTTCCAGGTGCCAGCCCGGCCTGAAGGCTGCTTGTTACGCACCTCTTTCCCAAGTACACTCCTTCGTTCGACTTCACACAAAAGGAACATATCGTGCGCCAAATCAGACTCGCCGCCGCCTGCCTTCTTCTCATTGCCGCGTCTGCCGCCCAGGAAACGCCCAAATACCCCAATTTCCCCAGCGAAACGCCGGCGCAGCTCCAGCCCGCTACGTCCACTTTCGACTACATCAAGCGCGACGTAATGATTCCCATGCGCGACGGAGTGCGGCTGCACACGGTGATTGTCATCCCCAGAGGCGCGCACAATGCGCCCATGCTGCTCACGCGCACGCCCTACAGCGCCACCGCGCAAACCAGCCATGCCGCCAGCTCTCACCTCGGTCCCATCCTGCAGGGCTATGACAATTCCGTGAATGTGATCGTAGGAGGCGGATACATCCGCGTGGACCAGGACATCCGCGGCAAGTACGGCTCCGAGGGTGATTATGTGATGACCCGCCCCCTGCACGGCCCGCTCAATCCCACTCCCGTGGACCACTCTACAGACACTTACGACACCATTGAATGGCTGGTGAAGAACGTTCCCGAGAGCAACGGTAAAGTGGGGATTCTCGGCATTTCCTATGACGGCTTCCTGCCGCTGATGGCGCTGGTGAACCCGCACCCCGCGCTCAAGGTGGCGGTGCCCATGAATCCCATGGTGGACGGCTGGATGGGCGACGACTGGTTTCACTACGGCGCCTTCCGCCAGCAAAACCTGCCTTATATCTACGAGCAGGAAGGCACGCGCGACAACAAAGCCGAGTGGTGGTTCAGTCATCACGACGACTACGACGAATGGATGGCGGCGGTCTCGGCGGGCGAGATGGGCCGGCTTCATGGCCTCGAACAAATGGGCTTCTGGCGCAAGATACTCGAGCACCCCAGCTACGATTCCTGGTGGCGCAACCAGGCCATGGACCGCATCCTTGCCGCACAGCCGCTGAAGGTGCCGACCATGCTAGTGGACAGCCTCTGGGACCAGGAAGATATTTACGGCGCACCTGCGGTCTACAGGGCCATCAAGCCCAAGGACAAGAGCAATGACATGGTCTATCTGGTCATGGGCCCGTGGCACCACGGGCAGGAAATTGAGGACGCCGGCTCACTCGGCGCTCTCAGGTTCCACAGCGATACTGGCCTGTATTTCCAGCAGCACATCCTGCGGCCCTTTCTCGACCAGTATCTGAAGGACGGCGCGCCCAAGGCCGACATCGCGCCGGTCATGGCTTATGAAACGGGGACCAATCACTGGGAACGCCTACCCGCCTGGCCCGCCGGCTGTGCCAGCGGTTGCCAGATCAAGCCAACGCCGCTTTACCTCGAATCCGGGATGAAGCTCAGCTTCGCCGCGCCGCAGGGCGGCTCCGCTTACGAAGAGTATGTTTCCGATCCCGCCAAACCGGTGCCGTTTCGTGCCCGTCCCAATCAGCCTGTCGGCTACACCGACGGCTTCACTTGGTCCGAATGGCTGGTGGATGACCAGCGCGAACAATCTGGCCGGCCGGATGTTCTGGCCTTCACTTCCGATGTGCTAACCGAGCCGGTGAAAATCAGCGGCCAGCCCGTCGCCAACCTGGTAGCCTCCACCAGCGGCTCCGATTCCGACTGGGTAGTCAAATTGATTGACGTATATCCCGACCAGGTAGCAGACCAGCCCGAAATGGGCGGCTATCAGCTCATGATTGCCGCCGATATTTTCCGCGGCCGCTATCGCGAGAGCTTCTCAGACCCCAAGGCAATCACCCCCGATAAGCCTCTGCTCTATAGGTTCGCTTTGCCCACCGCCAATCACGTTTTCCTGCCCGGCCACCGCATCATGGTGCAGATACAGTCGAGCTGGTTCCCGCTTTACGACCGCAACCCGCAGACATTTGTGCCCAATATTTTCTGGGCGAAACCTGGGGATTATCACAAGGCTACACAGCGTGTGTACCACCAGCCGAGCGCCGCCAGCTTCGTGGAATTGCCGCTGGTGAAGACTGGTAGTTAGTAGCTGGAAGTTGGCAGCTGGTTTCCGGCGAGTTGGTCTAACCGTTTGTGTGTCGCGGGCGCCCTCGCCCGCGCGGCTTAGCGCTCGGTATCTGGCCAGCGTCCCGCCTGCCCGCATCATCAGCCACTAAGCCCGTCAGTTTCTCAGCCGGAGTGCAACCTTCTACCTCGTGGTAGTTAGAAGTCCGCTGTTCACAGCCGCACCCCTTACGCTGAGCCCGCTGACTACTGACTCCTGACTCCCGTTCTTCTCAGCAGCTCTGAAATTTAAGTTGAATCGGCGCAAACCGCTCCAGCGCTATTCGCATCGCAATTCTGGTCAAGCCGACACGAAGGTTCCGTGTGGGCGCGGCCCTGCTGTCGCGCAAAGGAGGTAGCATGCTCGCGAAATGCGCCAATCCAGCTTGCACTGCTCCTTTCCTCTACCTGCGTGAGGGGAAGCTGTACCAGATAGAAATGGAAGGTGTGAGCGGCCGGGGGACGGGAGAGCAAAACCAGGGAGGCGCCAAGGACGAACGCAAGCCCGCGCGCCGCCTGGAGTTCTTCTGGCTATGCGGCCCCTGCGCTCGGCGAATGACCTTATCCTTCGACCGTGGGCGCGGCGTCATCGTAATACCCACACGCACGCGAGGAGCAGTCGCTACCTAGACCTACTTTCGGCGGAGCGGCCCCGGGGCGTTGCCCCGCATCGCCTTGCATCAGAGACCAGGAAAGTCTTGCCCGCGATGCGACCCTCCATTTTTAGCCCAATCGGCGCCAGTCTGACAGCGGTTTCCTGCCGTGACGACTAAGAGCCCGTCAGTTGCCCTATCTTCGCAGTGCTCTTTAAGGAAGTCTTAATGTCCACCGACGTAGGCTTTGTCGGTTTCTATTTGCGAGCTCGCGCGCATTAGCATAGCCACATGGATCGGGAGGTTAGCCCATGCAGCGATTTCCAGTGCTTTTCACAACCATCATTGCGGCAGTCATCATGGCTTGTTCAGTCGCTCCGGCACAACAGGTTACCCGCGACTCCCCGCCGCTTCGACTGATTCAGCAGATTCCCCTGCCGGGTGTTCAGGGGCGAATGGATCACTTCACAGTCGATGCCGAGCGTGAGCGAATTATCCTCTCTGCCTTGGGCAACAACACGGTTGAAGTGGTCAGCCTTTTTGCCGGCAAAGTGGTTCACACCATCACCGGAGTGCAGGAACCGCAGGGCGTTCTGTACGTTCCGGGCAAGGACCGCATCATTGTGGCCAATGCCGGCGACGGCAAAGTCAGGATTTACGACGGCACCTCTTTCGCGTTGCTCAATACCCTCGATTTTGGCAAGGATCCGGACAACATCCGCTACGACGCTGCCAGCCATGAAATTTATGTGGGCTACGGCGAAGACGAGGATGGCGCCATCGGCATTATTGATGCGGCTACCGCTCAGAGAATTCAAGGGGATTACAAGTTGGGGGGTGGACACCCGGAATCTTTTCAGCTCGAAAAGTCTGGATCCAGAATATTTGTAAATGACCCTGACGGCGGAAATGTGGTCTTAGCGATTGACCGACGCACCCATGCTGTTTCCAGATGGCAGTTGCAGGGTAATCGTTTTAACTTTCCTATGGCGTTTGACGAAGCCGACCATCGTCTTTTCGTGGGAAGCCGCCGCCCTGCCAAACTCAATGTTCTCAATACGGATACAGGACAATTAGTCAGCACCATTTCCTGTGCCGGAGACACCGATGATATGTACTATGACGCGCGCACCAAACGCGTTTACGTTATCGGCGGCGCGGGAATGATTAGCGTTATCCAGCAGAAAGACCCGGATCATTATGAATTGCTGGCTAATATTCCATCCTCCATCGGGGCGCGAACCGGGTTTTACTTTCCCACCCACGACACCGATCGTCTTTATGTCGCGGTACCCGCCCGAACCGATCATGGCGCGGAATTATGGGTTTACGAAGTCCAGGATTGAGTTGCTGCTCCTGATCAGATCCCGGGAGATTCAGTTCGCGCTGAAGGTGATCTGGTAAGTTCGGTTTGCGACGCGATGGAAATCGGGCTGCGCGGCTGAAAAAAGATGAGGGTTTTATCTTATCGAATAGAAGGGACTTGCTGCTTCGCCCTCTGGCCCGAGGAAGCGTACTGGCCGGTCAGCGAGTACCAGCGCACCCTGAAGGTTTCCACTCCCATGTGCAAGCCATCCTTGAGGTAGCTGATCTTGCTGCGGTTGTCGTGCGCCCATTCCACGGCAATCTCGCGCACCGGAAGTCCAAGCTTGCTCGCCAGGAAGAGCAATTCAGGATCGAAGCCCCAGCGTTCGATCTTTTGCCTGGGAAATAAAGCCTGCGCCGCTCGCGCGGTGAATGCTTTGAAGCCGCATTGCGTGTCTTTAAAGCTCAAGCCCAGCAGCAGCCGCAAATGCAAATTGAACACTCTTCCGAAAAGCTGGCGATGGAAGGGCTGGCGTTCGGTCTGCAATTCGCTGCGCAGCCAGCGCGAACCGATGGCTACCTCGGCGCCATCCGCGAGGGCAGCGAAGAGCTTGTTGGCCTCCTGAATGGGCGAGGACAGGTCGGCGTCGCTGAACAACAGCAGTTCGCCACGGGCGTTCAGCATGCCGTGCCGCACACTATAACCTTTGCCGCGATTCCCGGGGTTCTGAAGCAGGCGGACCGCCCGGTGCTGCTGCGCGTAACCGCGCACGATGGCGGTTGTGTCGTCGCGCGAGCCGTCATCTACAACGATCACTTCCGCGTTCCAGCCCTGCTGACCGATGTAGTCCAGAACTTTATCCAGCGTGGCGGTGATGCGCTGGCCCTCATTGTAGGCGGGAATGACGATGCTGTACTTCGGTTGGTTGCTCAAAGAGGTCGCCATGCTGGTCGCCAGAACAGTTCCCACCCCAACTTCGATGGTACTGCGCCGCTGGCGGTCGCGGAAGCCAAGCTTCGGCATGCATGCATAGATGTCAGGAAAGCCGGGAGTGCTGCCGGTATTTACGCTACTTGCGCTTGCGCCGTAAGCATGTCGAGGAATTGGTCCACCAGATCGGGATCCCATAATCCCGCCCTGGCTTCCTCGCGCATGGTCCTGGCTGCCTCTTCGTGGTTGAGGGCGGGCTTGTAGGGCCGAGCGGTGCGCAGAGCATCGTAGACGTCAACTACCTGCAGGGTACGGGAAAGGAGGGGGATCTGGCGCCCAATCAGGCCGTCGGGGTAGCCAGTGCCATTCCAGTGCTCGTGGTGGTGGCGGATAATCGGCAGCACCAGGCGCAGCGACTTCAACGGCTTGCAGATGTTTTCGCCGGTAATGGGATGGGTCTTCATCACTTCCCATTCCTCGGGAGAGAGGTTGGCGCCTTTTTTCAGAATCTCGTCGGGAACCTTGATCTTGCCCAGGTCGTGGAGGTAGCCTCCGCGGCGCAAGGCTACGATGGAAGCCTCGTCTAACCCCATTCGCCGCCCCAGGTCGCCGGCGTAGCGGGCCAGCCGTTCGCAATGACCCTCGGTGTAGGGGTCCCGCGCCTCCACGCTTAGCCCCAGGGTGCACAGCACCGCCTCCGCGTTTTCCAGTTCGTCGGTGAATTCCTTTAGCTTCAGCAGCGACTTTACCCGGGCAAACAGCTCTTCCGGGAAGATCGGCTTGTTCAGGAAGTCGTCGGCCCCAGCCTCGATTCCGCGAACCTTATCCTCACGGTCTGTAAGACCGGTAATCATGACCACTGGAATAAGGCGGGTAGCCGAGTCGTCTTTTAGTTCGCGGCACAGCTCATAGCCGGACTTGCCCGGCATTACCACGTCCAGCAGGATCAGGTCAGGATGGTGCTGGCGAATCTTGTGCTCCGCCTGCTCTACCTGCAGCGCGACTACCACTTCGTAGCCCCTGGAGGTCAGCAACTCTCTCATTAGCAAGGCGTTATCCGGGTTGTCATCAACCACCAGGATGGTGGTGACCCGCCGCGGCAGCAATTCAGGCATCTCCCGTTGGGAAGAGGAGAGCAGCAGATTGGTTGCATCCAGGGGAGGAGAGAACCTCATAACCGTTGGAACCTGCCAACTGGGCATTGTAAGGCCAATCAGGTGCGCCTGCCAAACGCCATGAAGCGCTACCAGGTGCTTGCTTCGGTACCATTCCCGGAATAGGCTGAGCACATGGGCCGAGTAGCACGCTGCCTCTGCATTCTGCTCTTGGCGATCTCGCCCGGTTTTGCCCGGCAGCACCAGATCACCTGGGGTAAGTGGTTGCCGGTCAAGTGGTTTGTGGGCCCGACCGACGAGAAGGTGCAGCCCATGAACGTGCGCGCCCTGTATGTGGACGGCCAGGTGAAAGACTTCACTCTGGGCCAGCCCTACGACATCACCGACCACCTCTTCGTGGTGCGCCGCGCCTATCGCCTCAATGACCAGCTTCCCCAGGATGCCAACAAGGTCCCGCACTGGAAATGGCAGCGTGGTGGCTGGCTGGTGGTGAACCGCAGCAGCGGCCGCGTTTCCGAGCCTAAGCTGCCCGAATTTGACCCTTTCTATTCAGTGGCCAGCTGGTACCGCGATTACGTAGCGTATTGCGGGATTTCTGACGACGGGGAGAAGGTTTTCGCGGTTGTGGCCCAACTTGGCCGCAAAAAGCCTATCGTGCGCCAGGACTTAGGGGCAGCGGCCAACTCCGACAACCCGGACTCGGAGTGTCCGGCGCCGGCATGGCAGCGCAATCCCGCCCGCGTAACTTTTCAGCCCCGGAGCGGCAAGCCCGTGAGCTTCACCGTTCGCGGCCACTCCGCCGGCATCTCGGACGAGCAATAAACCGGGTTGCCGCGCAACTCCGGTTCCATTCAAAGATGACGCCGGTAACGCATGAATCCCTCTTATCCTTGAAACCAAGGGTTTTACCCCGCACTCTTTGATCATCGCTCGGCATTGAGCGCCGGATATGAGGGCTTACGAATTTTACCTTCTGGGAGCGTGTGCTCTTTGGGTTGCGGTTGTGGCCTTGCGGCAGATCGTGCGCGCGCGGCGGGCGCACCCTTCTGAGTGGATAACGCCCACCTTATTGCTGGTGACGGTAGCTATGCTGACAGTTGCCGCCGTTGAGGTGCATAAGTGGTCTGAGCGCAGCGGGTTGCCCGTAACGGATACCACCTCTGTCCAGGCCACTTTTCTCGAACTCGCAACCGAGGGCTCACAACGGCAGTTGGTGTTTCGCTATCATGTCCAAAATAAAGCCCATTCCGAGTTCGTTTTAGACAGCGCGGCGTGCGCCCGGGTGAGTTTCCGGTTTCAGCCAGGAGCAAAGTACGATCCGGCCTCCAGCCTGCTCGAACAAGATGCCGCCGCCCATCAGCGTTACACCGGTCTGGTTCGGCTAGGGCGGCGGGAAATAGAGTTGCGCCCCTGTCCCTTGGTCCTGAAGCCCGGGCAAAGCCAGGACGTGGCGGTCGCCGTTCCTTACGCCTATCCTGTCACTTTCGGCAGCCCTGAGGAAGCTAACCTGCGAACCTACGTTCGCGCCACCATGCGGCGCGTGGACGGGTTCGGGGCCGCCGACTCGCGCGGAAGCCACGCAATCCTGTTTCCCAAGGGGTGGTAGGAGCGACGGACGCCCAGGTCACGATCCTCTCCCTTCCTGCTCAACGAAGGTCTTTAGCCTGTCCAGGGTTTCGTCCCACTGCCGGGAGACGAAATCGAGGTAGTGCTTCAGGTTTTCAATGGGCCGGGGGTCGAATTCGAAACGGCTCTCGCGGCCGGCGCGAGCGCTGCGCACAATTCCCGCGCTCTCTAGAACGCGCAGATGCTTCGTAATTGCCTGGCGCGTCACTCGGGAGCCCGTGGTTAGCTGAGAAATCGAGCGGGGCTGGCCGGCGCAGAGCTTGGCCAGCAGCTCCAGACGTGTTTCGTCGCCCAGCGCGGCGAATACCGGGGCGTGAGCCGGTGGCCGGGCTCCAATTCGGCTACGGCTTCTGCGCGACATAGCTCTCTACATTCTTCATTTGCTCCGCCCAGCCGCCCTCGTTCATGCGGAACGCCTCCAGGCGGCGTTGACTGGGGATCTTCTCGAAACCGGACTCGGTCAGCGTAAGCAGGGTGCCGTTCGCAGTCTTCTCCAGCCGGAATTCGACCAGCGTGGGCGTTTCCCTGGAATAGTCCACCTTAGGATCCACCGCGTAAGGATGCCAGGTGAAGGAAAAGAGCCGTTCCGGTTCCATCTTTTGCACCACTGCTTCCCACTTAACGTGCTCGTAACCGGGATAAGTGATGTGACCCCGCGAGACCTGCCCCGCCACGAATGGACCCTCCAGCTTTACTCGAAACCACTCGCCAAATTCGCGGAAATCGGTGAGCGCGCGCCACACCCGCGCTACCGGCGTTTTGAGTTCAATACGTTTCTCAATGCGGTTCTCCATGATACGCAACCTCCAGGTTGCATATTAATCGAGCGGAAGGTATAAATGCAACCTAATGGTTGCGTATCCAGTTTTGCTCTGCGACGGGGGATGTCGCATAGGGAGCGATACCGCTACTGCGGCGCACGAGCGGAGCGCTACTTCGGGCCGCTCGCACGCCAGCAGGTAGATAGGAGTGAAGCGCTAATTACTTGTAAGTGGCGTTGGTGCGGGCCAGATCGTCGCGGTGCCCGCTAAAGTCCACCATGGAACCGAATGCCGGGCCGCTTAAGGGGTTCGATTTGGTGGCCTGGTCCAGCGCCGCATTGACCTTGTCCAGTGCCTCGGCGCTCGACGCGATGTAAAAAAGGTAAAACATGCTGGGGGATTCCGTGTGGATGGCCTGAGTGTCAATTTCGTATTCATGCAGCGTGCCATCAGCCAGCAGCTTCTCAAAAAAAGGAACGAGAAAGCTCTTGCTGAGGGTTTCCACCGCGTTATTTGCAGCGTCCGGCTTTAATTGGTAGTTCGATCCGTGAGTATAGACGCCCTTCCAGGAACCGGAATGCCAGTTGTAATAGCGGCTGACGTAGATGCTGTCGAAATGTTTGGTGGCGTTGGCCAGGACGGGCGCGGTGGCCCCTCCGTTCTTATAGAACTGATCCAGAACATTGAGCACTCCCGCCATGGACATTGCCGACCACCAATTGTCGTGTGTCGCACCATCGGATTGATGAACCATGGCCTCGTCATCGCCGTATGCCACAATCGTCCCGCTGGCCAGAGCCTTTTGCAGCGTTGACTGGTCAGCCGTCATATTCTTTTCCATGTCCCCCCACTGCGCGCGGGGAATACTCCAGTCCGCGACGTAGGTATACATCGGGGCCTTTTCCTTGACCTCGGACATCTGCGCGCGTGCCGGTATGGTCAATAAAACGGCCAGCGCGAGCGCAAACATTTCCGCAAGGATTCTCCGCAGTTGTTTATCCATAGTTTTGTTTCCTTTGAAGTGATAATTAGCCCAGGAGCTGGGTCTGCCTCCAAGGGCGCGGGTAGTGTACACGTCGCCTAGGAAATGTCATCCGTGAAAGCCATGAGCACCAAAGATTTTTTGAGCCCAAAGCCCGCAATCTGGCCCCTGCCGGGGTTTATAGAACAGTAAATAGCAGCGACGACACTGACCTAACCCTTGGTTGACGTTGCTCAATTCCAGCGGCATAATCTGCCCGCTTCGTGCCTTAGGGTACGGTCCTCCCCCTTTCTGCTCCACCTTTTCGGCTCGAGTGGGATAGCGAACTCACAACAGAGGATTGAACGCACCAGTTCTTGACGGAGGGTCTGTATGCGGCCTTATCGGTGCTTCCTGTGTCTCGCGATGTTCTTGTGCGGGCTGGCGACAGCCAACGCCCAGGTTGAACAGTCCAACGCGCGCCAGCCGCGCGGCAAAGGCAAGTCGGTGGTCAGGCCGCTGAAGAATGGCCGCGCGCTGATGCCGGCCATCCAGACGCAATCCGCCACCGGCACCACCATTCCTCTATGGAACTACTCGCTGGTGTCTCCGGTAAACAATGTCGCCTATTCGGGCAACATGGTCGGCCGCAGCCCCTTTGCCCACGGCTTTCGCACCACCAGCGTGCAAGCATATTTGATTCCCGTCATCATGAAGTTTTCAGACGGCACGGTACTCGATCCCACGGCGCCGGACCCGTGCAACAGCAACCTCGCTGTCAACAATGTCACCGCCAACTCACCCGTTTTCCAGAGCGCTGCTTTCACCCTGAATGGAGTCGGCGTGGGCAACACGCAGTACATTGACGCATTCCAGCGCGCCAACTTCTGGACCAACGTCTCGCCAACCGGAAACCGTTATCACACGCTGCTCAACCTGACCACATTGCCGGCGGTCAACGTGACCGTACCGGCGGCGGATGGCGGCGCTACCAATCTCGGCATCTTCTACTGCACCTGGGGCGACATTGACATCAACTGGTTTGACTCAGTGGTACAAAGCACGCTGCTGCCCAGCCTCGCGGCGCAAGGGGTTGCGCCCAACACTCTTCCCATCTTCCTCTTTGACAGCGTGAACTTATGCGACCCGTACAACCCCAACAACGTGCCTTGCGGCATCCTGGGCTACCACGGCGCTTACACGCCGTCCACCCTGCTGCAGACATATGTGGTGAGCGATTTCGATACTTCGGGCTTGTATTTGGGGGACGTTTCCGTACTGACTCACGAAGTAGGCGAATGGATGGATGATCCTATGGGCACCAATCCCACTCCCGCCTGGGGCAACACCGGGCAGGTGGTGGGCTGCCAGAACAATCTCGAAGTGGGCGACCCGCTGACCGGAACGGTTCTGCCCCCGGTCACGATGAATGGTTTCACCTACTCCCTGCAGGAACTGGTGTTCTTCTCCTGGTTCTTCCGGCAGTCGCCGTCGCTGGGCACAGGGGGAAAGTATTCCGATAATGGAACGTTTACCACGGGCGCGGGGCCCGTTTGCTGAGGCGGCCATGCACGGCGATAGTGGGAAAGTCAGTTCGAGCTGGAGGCCTGTGATGAGTCGCGCCACAACCATGGTTTGCGTGTGCACTGTGCTGATTATGCTGGGCATCGCGCCCCTGCTCTGGGGCGACTCGCTGGTGGTAGTTACCAACTCCGCCGCGCAGGGAGCAAACGATTCTTTGGCCTGGTCGCAACTGGGAAGCGATGCAACCACTCTCCCTTCCGCATTTGTCGCCACCTCGGCCCAGGGAATGGGCGTTAATGTGAGTCTGGCAGGGGCAAACAGCCTGACCTCTGTGGTCTGTCCCGCCACACCGTGCAGTTGGACCGGAACCGGTTTCAACGCCGGTGACACGCTGCTCTGGACTTCCGACGCCGGCAACGGCGGCAACGGCCCGCTGACCCTGGCCTTTGCTAAGGGCGTCTCCGGTGCAGGCGTATTGATTCAGGCAGATGCGCCGGGCCAATTCACGGCCCAGATTCAGGCCTACAATGGCGCCACCTTGCTCGGTTCCTTTACCGTGGCCAGCGACGCCAAAGGTGACGCCACCTATATCGGCGTGACCGACCAGACCGGGTCCAACATCACCTCCGTGACCTTCAGCCTGACCAGTTGCACAGGTGTTTGTACAGATTTCGCCGTTGATATGGCAGGCATATCCAGCGGTCCCAGTTTCCCCCTGGCCGTGAGCCTGGCCGGCACGGGTAGTGGCACAGTAAGCAGCAGTCCTGCGGGCATAAATTGCCCCAGCGTGTGTTCGGCCAACTTCAGCAGCGGCCAGTTGGTGACGCTCACGGTGGCCGCAAACTCCGGTTCGACCTTTACCGGCTGGAGCGGCGCCTGCTCTGGCACAGGAACCTGCAGTGTTTCCATGACTTCGAGCCAGGCGGTTACAGCGACCTTCTCTGCGGTGGCCGGCGCGCCGCTCGTGAGCCTTTCGGCAAGCAGCCTGAGCTTCGGCGGGCAACTGATAGGCACCACCAGCAACTCGAGAAATGTGACCCTCACTAACACCGGCACGGCGGGGCTGTTGCTGTCACCTATCGCCACCAGCGGCAATTTTATTGAAAATGATAATTGCCCGGTCAGCCCCACTGCGCTGGCGGTCAACTCCGGCTGCACGATATCAGTAAGTTCCGACCCGTCTGTCGTGGGTTCAGTTCCGGGGGAAATCACGATCGCGGATAATGCGAGCAACACTCCGCAAATGATCAATCTCGGCGGCACAGGGCTCGCACCGCTTTCGTTGTCCACTACCGCCCTGGGATTCGGTACGGTTACAGTCGGTACCACAACTGCTTCGAAAACGCTCACGCTCACCAACAACTCCAGTGCGCCTTTGAGCATTGCCTGGGCTGCCAGCTCGGACTACGCCGCCAGCCCTGGGAGCACGATCCCCTGCGGAGCCAGTCTGCCTGCCAAGGGCAAGTGCAACCTCAACGTGACCTTCACGCCCAGCCAGAACGGCAGCACCAATGGTGCCGTGACCGTCACCTACAACAGCAGTTTCAGTCCGCAGGAGGTGTGGCTTTCCGGCAGCGGAACAGGAGCCGCCACTTCGCCGCTGAGCTTCTCGCCTGCCAGCCTGAGCTTCGCCGGTCAATTGCTGGGCACCACCAGCCTGGCCAAGACCGTGACCGTTACCAACAACAGCGCCTCTCCCGTCACCCTGTCGGGCAGCCTTCCCGCCAGCGGCAACTTTTCCGCGCAGGGAAGCGGAACCAGCCCCTGCCCAGGTGCGATTCTGGCCGCTGCCGGCGGAAAATGCACCTTTACCGTGAGCTTCAGTCCCAGCATCAATGCGGCGATCCGGGGCGCGGTGGCCCTCGCCGACAATTCCTCGGTCAGCCCGCAGATTTACAACCTCTCCGGCACCGGCGTGCTGCCGCTGACCTTCTCCGTTTCCGGTCTGTCTTTTGCGGCCCAAACCGTGGGCACGACCAGCGCCGCCAAGATTGTGACCATGACCAATAACCTGAGCACCGCGGTAAACATCGCGTTCGCTCCCAGCGGCGATTTTTCGGTGGCAACCAACATCACCGGCGGCTGTGGCGCGACTCTGAACGGGCTAGGCTCGTGCAAATTTGCGGTGAGCTTCACGCCCAGCAAGACGGGGACAATTCAGGGCGTGGTTACGGTCACGTATAGCGGCAGCAGTTTCAGCCCACAAGAGCTGAAGCTGACGGGCACCGGACAGTAGCGCCTGTCTCCAGCCCCGCTCAGGCGGCGCGGGCGTGTTCGTACGCGTGGGCCAGGCGCAGGATGGTGGCTTCGTCGAAGTGTTTGCCCAGCACCTGCAGGCCGATAGGCAGCCCTTGCCGGTTCGCTCCGCAAGGGACGGAAATTCCGGGAATTCCCACCAGGTCGGCCACCACGGTGAAGATGTCGGCCAGGTACATGGCCAGAGGATCGTCCACTTTCTCGCCCAATTTGAAAGCGGCGGTAGGGCTAGTGGGAGTAACAATCGCGTCCACTTTCGCAAAAGCCTGCTCGAAGTCGCGGGCCAGCAGGGTGCGCGCCTTTTGTGCCTTCAGGTAGTAGGCGTCGTAATAGCCGGCGCTGAGCGCGTAAGTGCCCAGGATGATGCGGCGCTTCACTTCGGCGCCAAAGCCCTGGTCGCGCGTGCGGCGATACATTTCCGCCAGCGTGCCCGCCTGTGTTGCGCGGAAGCCATAACGCACGCCATCGTAGCGCGCCAGGTTGGAGGACGCCTCGGCGGTGGCAATCAGGTAATACGTGGGAATGGCATATTCGGTGTGCGGCAGGGAAATGGGAACGACTTCGCAGCCACATTTCTGTGCCAGCGTCTGAATGGCGGCTTCTACCGCGGCGCGCACTTCCGCATCCAGTCCTTCGCCGAAATATTCTTTGGGGACGCCCAGGCGCATTCCCTTCACGGAACGGCCAATCTCCTGCGCGTAATCGGGAACCGGCACTTCCGCAGAGGTGGAGTCCATGGGATCGCGTCCGCCAATGATGCCCAGCAGCAGCGCCGCATCTTTCACCGTCTTGGTAAGAGGTCCGATGTGGTCGAGCGAAGAGGCAAAAGCGATCAGGCCATAGCGGGAGACGCGGCCGTAGGTGGGCATGAGGCCCACCACACCGCAAAAGGAAGCAGGCTGGCGAATGGAGCCGCCGGTATCGGAGCCGAGCGCCGCCACTGCCATGCCGGCAGCCACCGCTGCCGCCGAACCGCCCGAAGAACCACCGGGCACCCGGCTCTTGTCGCGCGGATTGCGCACCGGACCATAAGCGGAATTCTCGTTCGACGAACCCATGGCGAACTCGTCGCAATTGGTCTTGCCCAGCACCACCGCGCCCGCCGCCTCCAGACG
>DATEGM010000390.1:0-10775 GCA_035280085.1 Terriglobales bacterium | reverse complement strand
CCCGACGACTCCTTCATCCACCAGATCTCCTATTTCCGGCCGCTGGTGAACGGTAACATGATCGTAGATATGGCGGACCCTTCCAGCCCCAAGGAAGTCTCCATGTGGTGGGTGCCAGGGTCGCGCAAGGGTGAGGAAGCGGAATACGAAAAATGGCAGTGGACCAAACTGAAGTATCCGGAGAAGGACCAAACGCCGTTCGTGGGCCTGCACGGGCCCGTCTATGTGCCCAAGCGCCTGGAGGAGGGCGGCAACCGGGGCTATGGCGGTTGGGGCGCTTTCGGGCTTATCATCCTGGACCTTTCCGACCCCAAGCACCAGAAGGAGATCGGGCGCTTCGAGCCTCCGCCGCAGTATGGAGCGGGGGGGATTGCTTTCCACACCATCTGGTGCGGCTCCCTGGACAAAGGATTTGTATTTGCCAACGGCGAGACCACGAATCCCGACTGCAACCAGGTATTCCTGCCCATCTGGGTGATTGACATTCGCGATGAGGAGCGGCCCACGCCCGTGGCGCAGTTCCCGCGTCCGGTACCGCCGCCGGAAGCGCCGTACCGCGACTTCTGCTTCAAGCGCGGACGCTTTGGAGCGCACAATCCGCCACACTTGAAAGCTCCGGGCACGATTTCCCCCAACTTCATTGCCTATTCGTATTTTGACGGCGGCTTGCGCTGCTTTGATGTCGGCGACGTGTTGCGACCCACCGAGGTGGCCTACTTCATCCCGCCCCAGGGTGGCGATTTCAGCAAGTGGGGCAGTTGGAACCGCACAGTGGATAACGTGCTGATCGAGTGGGACCGCAACATCATTTATGCCGCCGCTGACACCGGCATTTACGCGTTGAGCTGTCCCAACCTGGGCAAGCCCATCCTTGATCCCATGCCCGTGAGCCACTGGTCGCTCCCGGGACTGAATGTGGGAGCGCCGTAACGGTAGCGTCGCAAAATTACAGTTTCCGGTTTGCCGACCATCCACGGATGGTCTGGCTTGCGCATACAAGGCCATTTGTCGATATCGCTGCAATGCCATCTCCTGGATATGAAGACGGAAGGATAGCCAATGTGCCGTTACTTGTAGTAGGATTGCCGAAGCGAGTAGGAGATCATGAAAGAACCGCGTCTTTCCAAAGCCGAAACTCGGATTCTGGAGCAGTACTGGAAACTGGGGACCGCGTCGGTGCGCGAGGCCTTGGAAAGCCTCCCGCAGGACGAACGTGTCGCTTACACGACGGTCCAGACGCTCGTCTATAGACTTGAGGAGAAGGGCGCCTTGAAGAAGGTAAAAAAAATTGGCAATGCGCAGCTCTTTCAGCCGGCCCTCGATCAGAGCCAATACCGCAGCAGGCTGGTCCGCGACTTGCTGGACCTGTTCGGCGGATCGCCACGTCTTCTCGTCTCTAATCTGCTGGAGAATGGCGCTCTGACTTTACGAGACCTGAAGGCCCTGCAGAGTGCGGCACGTGGCGATAAGAGCAGCCACAGCCGTGGAGGAAAAAGTGCATGAGCATATCGCCCGCGCGATGTATTACTTCAGCGTCCATCTGCTGTATGCATCCATTGTCGGGTCCGCGGCGTGGGTGCTGACATCAATCTGCGGCGAAAGCGCCACTACGAAATATTGGATTTGGGTTGCGACGGCATTCAATTTCGTCGTGCCGTTAGGCGCGTTAATCGATAAGGTTTGGGCGCCTCAGCTGACCTGGGCTCATCCGCTGGGCGCTATTGGCGATCCGGTATGGCGTATCACAGAGGGCCGGACAGCCATAGTGGTTGGCGTGATATGGACCGCTGGGGCCGCGGTGATGTTCACGCGATTGATGTTGGGTATTCGCGCAGAGCATCGCGACGCGCGAATGCAGGCTCGTCTGGCCGATGGCAATGTGGGTTCCGAATTCGTTACAGGCGGTGTCCCAGTAAGCTTCGACGACGGGCATTCGGGTCCCGCTGTTCGCGGCGTTTTTTATCCCCATATCCTGCTTCCCCTAGGCATCGATCGCGTGTTGAATCCGCGTGAGTTACACGCTGTTCTGATTCACGAGATGGCCCATGCCAGACGGCGCGATAACTTAATCCGCCTGTTCTACGAGTTCTCATTGTGCGTATTGTGGTTCCATCCGCTCATCTGGCTCGCCGGAGCACGAATGGCGCTCTACCGCGAGCTTTCCTGCGATGAATCTGTCGTTCGGCAGGCGCACGGAGAAGCGCTGGTTTCAGCACTCGCCAAGCTTGCAGTGCCGGAACATGCGGGTTTTCTGCAAGCAACCGCTTCATCCCATCTGACCTATCGCCTTACCCGTCTGGCTGAGCCGGCACGAGCCACACCCCGCGCAGCAAACCTGCTGGTGGCCTCACTGTTTGGGGCTGTCGTCGCCGCCGGCGTTTTTCAAACCATCGCGCATACCGCCTGTTGCTTCAATCTGAAGCGCTGAGCACAGCCTGCTCGACGTACTCGCTACTTTTTGAACTTCACTGTCAAGTGTAGTAGAATTAACGGATTCTGTAGTAGATGCATCGGACCCGTCCAGCTGTCTGCAATACACCGGTTGAATTTATCGGGGCGGAACAACAGCGTCATATGCAAAAGCTCATTCTCTCTTTCATTGTGGGACTTGTGGCTGTGGGTTCGACGGTGCAACTGCGCCGTTACCAATAATGCGGCGGAAATGTTGGGATGGTCGGACCGCATCGGCGTAATCGAGGCGGGCAAGTTCGCCGATATTATCGCAGTCGCGGGCGACCCAATCGCGGATATTACGGAATTGGAACGCGTCAAGTTCGTAATGAAGAACGGCCAGGTAATTCGAAATGATCTTACTTCGCATTGACGTCCGCATGACGGGGCCGCAACAATTGGAGGTCGGGAAAGATGAATTCGAGACTAGTGGTTTTCCTGGTATTGCTCATTTCTGCAGTCAGTTCCGGTCAGGCGCGGAGCGGCGGTGCTTCCGCGGACATCGTTTACGCGCGCCCTGGCAGATTGGTTGACGTGGGCGGATTTCGGCTGAATCTCTACTGCAGCGGGAGTGGCTCTCCAACGGTGGTCTTCGATTCCGGATATGAAGACTGGGCGCCCGCGTGGTCAAAGGTACAGCCACAGATCGCAAAATGGACACGAGCCTGCAGCTACGACCGTGCCGGGGCCGGTTTTAGCGATCCGGGTCCCATGCCGCGCACGAGCCTGCGCATCGCCCAGGAACTGCACACCGCCCTTCATCGCGCCGGCATCGCTGGGCCCTATATTTTGGTGGGCAGCGCCTTTGGTGGCGACAACGTGCGCACTTTTGCGGTCCTGTACATGGACGAGATTGCGGCTATGGTCATGGTTGACGCCGACTTCACCGACCTCGAACCGAAGGAGATGCAGGACGGCGACCGTGATGGACGCGGGGAATTTGCTTCTCGGTTGCGCGAATGTGGTAAAGCGGTTGCCGAAGGCAAGCCGTTGCCACCTTTAGGATCAAGCCCCGGTGATCGGGGAAAGACTTGCGCCCAGCAGTTTTTTCGCGGCTTGCCGGAGAAGGAATGGTCGCCGGAATTGAACGCCAAGCTGCTGGAGATCGCTCAAACCAAAGTCGCACTCTATGATGCCTATGCTTCCGAGATGGAGCAGATGACGCAAGACGAAATCTACTTGCAGCAGCATCGGCCCTCGTATGGCTCGCGGCCCATTCGCGTGCTCACCAGCGGCAACCACGGCGTCGGCCACCTGGAAGAGAAGCCCCCGGACACGCCCAAACACCTGAAATATGAAAAGGAGATGACGGCGGCCCAGGCGCGTTTCCTCGCACAGTCTTCGAACTCGAAACAAATCTTTGCCCGGCACAGTTCGGAATACATCCAGTTCGACGATCCGGAGACCGTGACGAGCGCTATCCGTGAAGTGTATGACCAGGCAAGAAGGCCCTAGCCGTGCGCGGTGACTGAAAATGTCGCCAACGGAATTTAGGAAGGCCCCGGATGCAAAGTGATTGCCGCTGCACTGGAAGTCTGGCTGATTCCGGCGATGCCGAGCGTAGCGAGGGCGCAGACATCGCGGCCACTCCCGGGTGACAGGCTATACAGAAACTGCCCCCAACTAATTTCCGGATTGCCGGCCCTCCACGAAACTTATTTGTGAGGTTTACGCGACGTTCCCGGAACGCACCAAGACCCCCAGTTTCTGGACCGCGGCCGGCATCTGCTCTACTGACGTGCTCCCGAATCCCAAGATGAATCCCTGTTGCGCCGCCTTCCCCAGATAAAAGTTGGAAAGAGACGCCAGCCACAAGTTGTCCTGTGCGGCGCGCAGGCTCAGCTCCCGATCCGGGATTCCGTTCAGCACCACGGAAAGATGCATGCCTGCCCCAGCACCCGTTATCGTCGCCATGAACCCGAATTGATCTTTCAGATTTTCAATCAGCGCGTTGCGGCGCTCCGCATATACGAGTCGCATTCGACGGATGTGGCGAGCGAAGTGGCCTTCACCAATAAAATCAGCCAGCACCGCTTGATGAAAAGTTGCCGGACCAATGTCCAGGGCAAAGCGGGCGGCAAGAAACCGTTCCACCAGATCCTCCGGGATCACCACGTAACCGAGCCGCAAAGAAGGAAACAATACTTTGCTGAAGGTACCGATGTACACGACGCGCGAATTCCGGTCGAGTCCCTGCAAGGAAGTCACCGGCATGCCTTCGTAGCGGTACTCACTGTCATAGTCGTCCTCGATAATCCAGGAACCGTTGCTATCTGCCCAATCCAGCAACTGCAGCCGGCGCGAAGCGCTCATGGTCACGCCCAGCGGGTATTGGTGAGAGGGCGTCACCAGCACCGCCCGCGCGCCGGCGCATTTTTTGGCGCCCACGGCGACGTTCAGTCCTTCCGCATCCACCTGAACAGGCACAACTACACATCCGGCGCCGGCGAAAACGCTGCGCGCAAACCTGTAGCCTGGTTCTTCCATCCACACCCGGTCTCCCGGATCCAGCAGCACTCGAGTGGTTATTTCTAATCCCTGCTGGGAGCCGCTGACGATCAAGATTTGCCGAGCCTCGCAGCGTACTCCCCGGGCAATGCGAAGGTATTCGGCAATTCTTTCTCGAAGCTCTTTCAATCCCATTGGATCGCCGTAATCAAGCGACTTGGCCTGCAGAGTACGAGCATGGCGGGTCACCAGACTGTTCCACAAAGTTAACGGAAAACAATCGAAACCTATTTGGCTCACGTTGAAAGGCCCCAGGCCGCGCAGCCTGTAAAACCCCTCCGCACTGGCAAAATTTGAACAGCGCTTCGAAACGCGCCGACGTTCCTGATCAGCCGCTTTTGACTCGGGTTTGGCAGGGGCTATTTTGCCCATTCGATCGGGCAGCGATCTGGACACTACCGTCCCAGAGCCAACCCGGCCTTTGAAGTACCCCTCTGCCAGCAGTTGCGCGTAAGCGTTCAGAACCGGCATGCGCGAGATACCCAATTCAGAGGCCAGCACCCTGGTCGAGGGCACCCGTTGCCCTGGACGCAAGCTCCCGTCCACGATCGCTTTGCGGTATCCCTCGTAAACCTGCCGATACAGCGAAGTTGCGGCGCCCTTTTGAACTTGAATGATGGGGGCCAACCCGGAAGGAGCTCGCTTCATGGGCGCACCATAATGGCATCACGAACGGCATGTCAAGTGGCTATTGCACAATGCCATTTTCAATGTCATTCTTCCTCCCCTGGCCAAAGGCCCAGGGGGAGAAGCGTGTGAGACACCGAATGAGATTTACTGGAGCCATTCTTTCGCTGGTCCTGTTAGCCTTTCTTTCTTCAAGCGCGACTCCGCCCGCGCGGGGCTCAAAAAAGCAGGCTAAAGAGAAGGTTGTATACGTTTGTGCCTGCCTGGGGACGCAATCTTGTTCCTGCATGACCGAAGCTAAGACGGAAGGGCCGTGTGCCTGTGGAACACAAGGCGGGCCACCCATGAAGGCAGTGGCGCCGGATAGCAATTGGGCGAAAGAGAATCGCGACGCCCTGGCGAAGTAAGGCAAGGCAACGGCAATTACGGGATCGTGCAATCCCGCTCCTAAGCTCCGGAAGGCGATGCCAATGAGCGCCACTCAACCAGCAACGAGAATGTTCGACGGGCTTCCATTTTTACGGGACACGGTGCGACCCGGCCCCCCAAGGATGGCGGTTAAGGAAAAGGGAAGAATTCTTTTTATTGATCTGTTGCAGATCGTCTCCATCCACGCCGAGGGAAACTACGTTTTGCTCCAGAAGGGCTCAACGTCCTACCTTCTGCGGGAATCTATTTCGGGGCTGATGGAGAAACTAAAGCCTTACGGGTTTATCCGCATTCATCGCTCATATTTGGTAAACAGCTCGATGGTGGAGGAGATTCATCCCCATGCCACCGGAGAGTACCGGGTACGGCTCAAGGGCGGGAATGAATACCCAGTGGCGCGGAGCTATCGCAAGAACCTGAAGTTGCTGGCGGATTTCTGGATTGGGAGCAAGGGTTTCCCCGCAGACTAAGGGCTAATAGCCCCAGCGGTCCGCTTGTCAGTGCCAATCAGGAAGAACTACGCGTGATTCCGGATTGCCTGCCACCGCTCAGAACTGAAACCTGAGATCGTATCCAAAATGCCGGTCGGCGTTGCCGGAAAGAATCTTACCCCCATCGAGACAATCCACGCAGCTCACAGGATTGTCTAAGTTGAGCTTGTGGAATACGTTGCCGAGCCACAAGCGAAGCTCCAGCGTGGCCTCGCCGTGCAAAGCGAAACTCTTCTTAACATCTAGATCGGTGTTGGCAAATCCAGGTCCGTAAAGAGAATTGCGGCCCGCGTTGCCAAAGGTTCCGGCAAGGGGCCTCTGCCATGGTCCAAGCGTATCGCCTGGTGTGCCAAACGGCGCCAAGGGAATGCCACCTGTGGTGGTGAAGTATTGGTTGCGACCGCCGGTGATGGCTACTTTGCCGACCCGATTGGGGCGGCATGGACCAGTGTCAATGTCGGCTCCACAGCTCAGATAACTGGGCGTGAACGGCAGTCCGCTCTGGATCGTGGTCGCCCCCGCCAGAGTCCATCCACCAATAATCCAATCTTCCCAGCGATTAATGGCGCCCAGGAATCGCCGCTTTCGTCCCACGGGCAGGTCAATAACATGCTCCAGCACGAAGACGTGTTTGCGATCGCTGTTGGAAGGACCAAAATTGACGCGCGGGTCTATGTTGTAGTAGTCGCCATCGTATCCCAGCGCCTTCGACCAGGTGTAGTGGGAGAGGAACTGGAAGCCGCTGCTGAAACGCTTTTCCGCTTTTACTTGCAACGCGTTGTAGTGGTTGGACGCACCGCTCCCCAGATATCTGATTTCCTGGGTCCAGCCAAATTTTTGGTACAGGGGCCGCCGCTCATAGGTGTTCAGAGTGCCGAATCCCTGGATGCTGGCCTGGTTTAGGTCGTAAATGGGCCCATCTCCCGGGAAGACATGTGTACCCTTGTTCCCAACGTAGTCAGCTTCTACCGACAATGTCGGAGTCACTGCCCTTTGCACAGCTAGGTTCCAGGCATCCACAGTGGGAAAACGGACCTTGTTCGGCAAGGCGAATGCGTCCACCTGGTCGGGGAGTTTGAAGCGCCCGGAGAGCGGAACGACGACGAACTTTGCCGGCGGAGGTCCGTTCTGCAGCGAAAACACGGAACCCATATTGTCGGGAGGCGAGAGCGACTGAGTGGCCAGAACCGGCAAGTTCTGCGTGACCGTGTGGCCGAAGCTGGTGCCGAATACACCCATATCCATGCTGCGTCCGTAGCCGATGCGAACCACGGTCTTACGATTTACGGCATACGCGAGGCCCAGCCGGGGAGCAACATTGGTAAAGTCGGGAGCGACATTGCCTTGCAGGTTGATGTGGTCGTAACCGGCCACCCGGATTTCCCCGGTAGTGATGTCCAGCCAGCCTCCCTTTCCCTTGCCGGTGACGTATTGGGGAAAATAAATTTCCCATCGCAATCCGTAATTGAGGGTGAGCTTGGGAGTAATGCGCCAGCTATCCTGGCCGTATAGAAAGAAGCGCTTCTGCCGCTCGCCGGCATCTAGGGTGGTGCTGACATTGCGGCCGTAGCCTGTCACCTGGCCAAGAAGAAAGGTAGCCAGGCCCAGTCCGGCGGCGGCGGAATCGGACGCTTGGGTGAAGGAAGAGGAAAATCCCATGCTGCCGGCTCGGCCGAAATCGCTTGGGACACGAAGATTTTGCGCGTAGCGGGTGTCTGCGCCCCAGCGGATCGTGTGGTTACGGTATATGCGGGTGAGATTGGCGACCCACTGGAACTGCTGTTCGGTCTCAAACAGCGGGCAGTTGCATACCGGTCCGAAGGTTAGGTCGTCGCCGTCCTGTCCGTCAATGTTCAGAGATGGCAGGCCCGAGGTGATGCTGTCGAAGTTTATGTTTGGAATTCCAGCTTCGGCCGCCAGCGGGTGTCCGTAGCCGGTGGGAAACACGTTAACGTGATAACGGAAGAAACCGAAACGCACATCAGCCAGGAGGTTGTCACGTATGGCGTAATTCAAACCGGCAGCGATGCTTTGATTGCGCGTCAGCGAGCGGCCGGGAAATCCATTGAACATGCCTGGGCCGCCGGCCAAATCACCGAACGCAGCCGCGCCGTGCTCCCGGAAGTCGGCGAAGCTGTAGCGGCCGAACTCCTGCAACTTCTGGCTTGCGACATGGTCAATGCGGAAATCGAAGCGGTCGCTATTAAAACGATCGTGGCCAGTAGCGAGGTAGTTCTGGCTGATGCTCGCGGCGGGCACATTCGGCGCCGGCAGCAACTTAAGCAGGGCAATCGCCTGCCGCGACACACGATAGGCGGGGATCTGGTTGTTGGCGAACGGCACCGTATTGCCGGTCGCCGGGTCATACACTTGCCTCGGATACTCGCTTAAGTCGCAAAAGGGGCGGGCAGGGTCCAGGCAGGTTCGACGAACCAGCGCCGTCGGCAGGTTGAAGGTTCCGGATGCCCCCCGGTTCATGCGATCGCCGGCGAAATCAGTAAAGAGGAACAGCCGGTTCTTTATCAAGGGCCCGCCAAATGACCCGGCCAGCGACCACAAATTATCGGAAGGAAGGTGTACGCCGGGCGCCTGGACGAACTGTGTTCCTCCTCCCCCGCCGGCATGGCTGGGGGCGAGGCTGCCGTGAAATTTGTTCGTGCCAGACTGGGTCTGGGTGGACACAACGCCGGCCACTCCGCCAAACTCGGCATCGAAATTTTGCGACGTCATCTTCATCTCTGTTACAGCTTCCGGATTGGGATTGATGACGACAATCCCAAGAATCGGGTCGCGGTTGTCGGTGCCGTCCAGTTGGTAATTGGTCTGACTCCAGTTCTGCCCGTTGACACCGATCTGTATGCCTCCTTGCGGATTTTCACTGGAGGCATGTTGAAAACCCAGGATCGAAGTGCCAGGCGCTAAGAGTTCCAGCGCCGTGAAGTTTCTCTTCAAACGCAGTGGCA
Organism: Terriglobales bacterium; assembly: GCA_035280085.1. Taxonomy (GTDB): domain Bacteria; phylum Acidobacteriota; class Terriglobia; order Terriglobales; family Acidobacteriaceae; genus JAICWP01. The sequence goes on along the minus strand of DATEGM010000390.1, from coordinate 1,306 downwards.
CGTCCAAAATGTCTCGCTTGTTGAAGGTAACCGCCACATCGGCGCGGTCGGTCTTGAGAAGGGGAACATCTTGGGCCGAAACTGTGATGTTTTCCCTTACTCTCCCCAGGTGCAGGTGAAGGTCCACTCGGGTGGCCTGGTCCACATGAATTGGAACGGCAGTGACTGCAAGGCTTTTCAAGCCGGGAGCTTCCGCTCTAATGTTGTATTGCCCCGGCAACAGGTTCGGCAGTTCGTAGTTGCCGCTCTCGTTGCTGGTTGCCTTGGCTGTGACACCACGCTCCAGCGAGGTGACGATTAGTGTGGCTCCGGGGATGAATGCGCCTGCTGGATCACTGATTGAGCCGAAGAGCTTGCCATAGACCGCCTGCGCCCAGGCCGGCATGGTGAACAGGCTGGGCAAGGTTAGCAACACTACAGTCGCGAGCACTCTGGCCGTAGTCGGCTTCATAGCGCGCCTGAGCCAAGACTGGGATTTGGAAAAAGGCCCAATTTCGTCTGGAAACGGGTGAGTGGCCGGGAACAGGGTTGCCTTCCAGAACGAATGGCGCAGAGATTACCTGCGGTGCTCGAGGAAAGTCAATGAGAAAAGTGGCGGCTAATGAGTCAGGAGACCCACACGGGCAAGTTCTTGAAATCTCGGAGTTGAGCGTAGCGAGAAGAGTCGCCAGTCGGTGGAGAGGAAGGACATACGTGGATCTTTCTCGAGGTTGGCTCGCTCTAGCCAGCGGAGCGACTCGCTAGTATCGATCGAAGCGAATGCCTGAGCTATGCAATATGCAGGTGAGTTCGGTTGCTTGGAACTAGTCGCTTGCTTCAGGATCTTTTTGGCGGGCGCACGCTGGCCAGCAGCCGCGTAGGCGTGGGCTAGCCAGAGGCGGCCACAACTGGCCTGTACAGAATTGGAAACCTTTAAAGCCTGCTTGTATTCAGCAATTGCACGTTGATACTTACCTCTCTGCTCGTAGACTTCGGCCCGATTCAAGTGTGTGAAGAATCGTTTTTGATCCAATTCTGGGTCATGAGGATCAGTTGGAACCTCTTCAATATCACAGTTCAGGTAGCCGTCAACATTCCAAATATCGCCAACACATTGTCTGAAATCCTGCAACGTTGTGGTTTGCCAGCGTCCATTCTCCTTCTGGCAAAGGGCCGTCAGCACGGTGCCGTGTACTACCTGTTGTTTGCACGAGTCGGCGTATGTCCCGGGAGGAGTCCCGGGAGCTCCTATAGAACTGTTGCTGGAGGCAATTTTCGGTTGTGGGCCAATAGCAGCATTCGAGCGGCCCTCCCGGGGGCTGTTCAC
>DATEGM010000389.1:0-2966 GCA_035280085.1 Terriglobales bacterium | reverse complement strand
AAGTTTCGTGGACAACACGGTGGATCCCTCCACGGGGAACATCAAGCTGAAGGCGAATTTTGCCAATTCCGGAATGCGGCTATGGCCGGGCGAGTTCGTGAATGTGGTATTGCGGCTGACGCAGCAGGAAAACGCGGTGGTGGTGCCGTCGCAAGCGGTGCTGACGGGGCAGCAGGGCGACTACATCTTTTTCGTCAAACCGGACATGACCGTGGACTCGCGTCCAGTGAAGGTGCTGCGCACGATCAATGGGGAATCGGTGCTCGCCGCCAATGACGTTCAACCCGGCCAGACCGTGGTGACCGACGGCCAGGTGCGGCTGGTGCCCGGGGTGAAGGTCAGCATCAAGAACAGCCTGTAAATAGACTCTGCTCAGTACGGCGCCAAAAACGCAAGGTCCCTCGACTCCGCAGAATTGCCTCTTTCAGGCAATTCTGCTGCGCTCGGGATGACAGGGATTAAATTCAGGAGAGCTTCTCTAAGGATTAGGAATCGCGATGAGCGTAGCCGAAGATTTCATACGCCGGCCGGTAATGACCAGCCTGATCATGGTGGCCATCCTGCTGTTCGGACTGGTGGCGTATCGCGATCTGGCGGTCAGCGATCTGCCGAACGTTGACTTCCCCACCATCACGGTTTCCGCCAACCTGCCGGGAGCGAGCCCCGACACGATGGCCTCCGCGGTAGCCACGCCGCTGGAAAAGCAGTTCACCACCATCGCCGGGCTGGATTCGATGACCTCGACCAGCGCCATGGGAAACACGCAGATCACGCTGCAGTTCGACCTGACGCGCAACATTGATGCGGCCGCGCAGGACGTGCAAACCGCGATCACCGCAGCTTCCAACCAGTTGCCGCAGGGCATGCCCACTCCGCCCACCTACCGCAAGGTGAACCCGGCGGACGAACCCATTCTCTACCTGGCGCTGACCTCGCCCACGCTGCCCCTTTCGCAGGTGGATGAATACGCCGAAACGCTGCTGGGCGAGCAGATTTCCATGGTCAAGGGCGTGGCCCAGGTGCAGATCTACGGCTCAATGAAGTATGCGGTGCGCATTGACCTGGACCCGGAGGCGCTGGCCAGCCGGCAGATCGGGATCAACGAAGTGTCGCAGGCGGTGCAGAACAGCAACGTCAACCTGCCCACGGGGACCATGTACGGCTCGCACAAGGCGTTCACCGTATATGCCAACGGGCAACTGACCAAGGCCGCGCTCTACAAGCCGCTGATTGTGGCCTACAGGAACGGCTCGCCGGTGCGCCTGGACGAGGTCGGGCAGGTGTACGACAGCGTTCAGGACACGAAAATTGCCAATTGGATTAACACTATTCCCGGCATCATTCTGGCGGTGCAGCGCCAGCCCGGCACCAACACCATCGAGATCGTCAATGCGGTCAACAAGCTGCTGCCGCAGTTCCGCGCCATCATGCCGCCGGCGATGTACCTGACGACGGAATACGACAAGTCCATCTCCATTCAGCAGTCGGTGAACGACGTAAAGTTCAGCCTGTTTCTGGCCATCATCCTGGTGGTGCTAGTCATATTCCTGTTCCTGCGCAATCTTTCGGCGACGATTATTCCCAGCCTGGCGCTGCCCATGTCCATCATCGGCACGTTTGCGGTGATGTACCTGCTGGGCTACACGGAAGACAACCTCTCGCTGCTGGCGCTAACGCTCTCGGTGGGATTCGTGGTGGACGACGCCATCGTGATGCTGGAAAACATCGTCCGCCACATGGAGCAGGGCGAAGGCGTGTTTGAAGCGGCGCTGAGGGGCTCGCGCGAGATCGGTTTCACCATCGTTTCCATGACCATCTCGCTGGCGGCGGTGTTTCTCCCCGTGTTCTTCATGGGCGGAATCCTGGGACGGCTGCTGCATGAATTCGCGGTGGTAATCATCTCCGCCATCCTGGTTTCGGGCGTGGTTTCACTGAGCCTGACGCCGATGCTGTGCAGCCGCTTCCTGCGGCCGCACCTGGGGGAGCGGCACGGGCGCACCTACAACGCGCTGGAGGGAGTGTTCGATGGCAGCCTGCGCTGGTATGACGTGACGCTGCAGTGGGCCATGCGCCACCGCGTAACGGTCATGGTGATTGGGCTGGGCCTGCTGCTGGCGACGGCGTGGCAGTTCTGGGTGATTCCCAAGGGCTTTTTGCCCGAAGAAGACACCGCAGAGTTTGTGGGCTTCAGCGAGGCGCTGCAGGGCATCTCCTTCGACGCCATGAAAGCGCACCAGGAGCAGCTCAACAAGATTGTGTGGGCTGATCCCAACACACTGCAGTTTTTTTCCAGCGTGAGCGACAACGGCACTTCGGGGCTGAACATCGGGCGCATGTTCGTTCACCTGAAAGATCTGTCCAAGCGGCCATACACGAAGAATGCTTTTTACGACCGGCTGGATGGCGATTACGGCAAGACGCCGGTGCTGGGCTGGGCAGTGCACGCGATCCGGCCGCTGTTCGAGCACCACATGGGCATCTCCGACATCATGCAGGAGCTGCAGCCCAAGCTGGACACGGTGACCGGGGTGCGCGTCTACCTGCAGAACCCGCCTTCCATCCGCATCGGCGGGCAGCTCACCAAGAGCCTTTACCAGTACACGCTGGTAAGCCCGCAAACCGACCAGCTCTACAAATACGCGCAGCAGATGGCGACGCGCATGACGACTCTGCCGGGATTGCAGGACGTAACCACCGACCTGCAGATCAAGAACCCGCAGGCCAACGTGGAAATTGACCGCGACAAAGCTTCCGCGCTGGGCGTGACTCCGCAGCAGATCGAGGACGCGCTCTATACCGCCTACGGACAGCGCCAGATTTCCACCATCTATGCGCCCAACAACGAGTACTGGGTGATCATGGAGCTGGAAGAAAAATACCAGAGTGATCCGCAGATGCTCTCGGAGCTGTACATCCGCTGCGCCAACGGGCAGCTGGTGTCGCTGAGCACAGTGGCCAGGCTGGTG
>DATEGM010000388.1:0-4101 GCA_035280085.1 Terriglobales bacterium | reverse complement strand
AATGGACCTTTTCAGAGGACCAATATTTCATTTATTCTGGGGTCAGAGGCGAGGAGCACCAACATGTCTGAAAAGAACGGCAGTGGCAGCCTGCGGCTGAAAACCGGGCTGGCGGAGATGCTGAAGGGCGGCGTGATTATGGATGTGACCAACGCCGAGCAGGCGGAGATCGCGGCGCGCGCGGGGGCGGTGGCGGTGATGGCGCTGGAACGCGTGCCGGCACAGATTCGCGCTGAGGGCGGCGTGGCCCGCATGGCTTCGCCCAAGAAGATTCGCGAAATCATGGAGGCGGTGGACATTCCGGTGATGGCCAAGTGCCGCATCGGCCACTTCGCCGAGGCGCAAATTCTGCAGGCGCTGGGCGTGGACTACATTGACGAGTCGGAAGTGCTCACGCCCGCCGATGAAGCTCACCATGTAGACAAACACGCCTTCACCGTGCCCTTTGTGTGCGGGGCGCGCAACCTGGGCGAAGCGCTGCGGCGCATTGCCGAGGGCGCGGCCATGATCCGCACCAAGGGCGAGGCGGGCACCGGTGACGTGGTGCACGCGGTGAAGCACATGCGCCAGATCATGAAGGAGATGCGCGAGCTCACCGTGTTGCGCGATGAAGAACTTTATGCCCGCGCGAAAGACTTGCAGGCGCCTTACGAGCTGGTGCGGATGGTCGCGCGGGAAGGGAAGCTGCCGGTGCCGAACTTCTCGGCCGGCGGCATTGCCACGCCGGCGGATGCGTCGCTGGTGATGCAGCTGGGGGCGGAGTCGGTGTTCGTGGGCTCCGGCATATTCATGAAAGACTCCACCAACTTCGCGCCGGCCGACGAGGCGGAGCGCCGCGCCCGCGCCATTGTGCGCGCCACCACGCACTACAACGACCCTAAAGTATTACTTGAAGTGTCCGAGGACCTGGTCGGCGCCATGAAAGGGCTGGCCGTGGCGGCGATCGCGGAATCGGAAATGCTGCAAAAGAGAGGCTGGTAATGGCGCGGCAGAGCCGCGCACTTAGCATTTAGCAGTTAGCACTTAGCCCGTCAGCTTTGTTGCTAATCACCCATGCCGTTCAGGGGCTAAATGCTAGTTGCTAAATGCTAAGTGCTACCCACAAACATGACCACATCACACACCGAAGACCTGCTCACGCCTCGCACCACGCTTGGCCGCCATCCGGAGCGCGGCACGCACGAGCGCGACACCATTAACCAGATTCTGGATGAAGGCTTCGTCTGCCACGTGGGTTTTGTCAGCGACGGCCAGCCCTACGTGATTCCCACCGGCTACGCGCGGGTAGGCGACACTCTCTACATCCATGGTTCAGCAGCCAGCCGCATGCTTCGCAACCTGGAGAAGGGAATCCAGATGTGCGTCACGGTCACCCTGTTAGACGGGCTGGTGCTGGCGCGCGCTGCCTTCAGCCATTCCATGAACTATCGCTCGGTAGTGGTGCTGGGGAAGGCATCTTTGGTTGAGGACCAGGAGGAGAAGATGGCCGCGCTGCAGGCCGTCACCAATCAGATCGTTCCCGGGCGCTGGGCGGAAGCAAGGTGGCCAACGGAGCAGGAATTAAAGGCTACCAGCGTGCTCAAGCTGCCCTTGACCGAAGCTTCAGCGAAGATTCGTACCGGCGGGCCCAAGGACAAAGAGGAAGATCTGAATTTTCCGGTGTGGGCTGGAGTGCTGCCGCTGAGCCTGGTTCCGGGAAAGCCGGTGGAGCACGAGGCCAGCGCGGTGCACGAGGTGCCGGAGTATGTGGCGAGGTACTCGCGCCCTAAAGCGGGGCGTTAGTAATTAGCAGTTAGCAATTAGCATTTAGCCCCTGAACCGGGTTCTTGAGAAGCGCCGGAAATGTTCACCGGCTAAATGCTAAGTGCGAATTGCTAACGGCTTGTTTTCCATGAAAATCGGCGTGCTGGCCTTACAAGGCGATTTCGACGCGCACCGCAAACGGCTCGAGGAGCTGGGTGCGGAGGTCGTACTGGTGCGCAAGCCGGAGCAGTTGGACGAAGTGAATGCTTTAATCATCCCGGGCGGCGAGTCAAGCACCTTCCTGAAGCTGCTGGGCGAAAAAGGATTTGAAAAACTGAAGCAGTTTGTGCGCGCCAAGCCTACGTTCGGCACCTGTGCGGGAGCCATCCTGCTGGCCGAGCAAGTGGAGAACCCACATCAGCCAGGGCTCGGGGCGCTGGACATCACGGTGCGGCGTAATGCCTACGGGCGGCAGATTGACAGCTCCATCCGTGAAGGTGAGACCACGCTGGGCGGCGATCCGCTGGAGATGGTGTTTATTCGGGCGCCTAAAATCGAGCGCGTGGGCAGGGAAGTGGAGGTTCTGGCCCGCGAGGGCAATGACCCAGTGCTGGTGCGCCAGGGAAAGGCCATGGCAGCGACATTCCATCCTGAGCTGAGCGAGGACAAGCGGGTGCATAGGGCGTTCCTGGAACTAGTCCGCACCGCCTCCGATTAACCACAGAGGGCACAGAGAAGCCCATTTCAAAATCACGCTTTCCACTGCCGTGAGAGAGTATGAGTGCGACTTAGTTTGCCTTGGCGAGGGTTTTTCGTGATGTTTCCTCTGTGTCCTTCGTGTCCTCTGTGATGAGAAACCACGCTTGCCTGCGCTATACTTGGCCTAATGCCGCAACCCCCGGAAAAGACCTTCTACATAGAGACATTCGGCTGTCAGATGAACGTCCATGACTCGGAAAAAGTCATAGGCACGCTCCTGGCCGAGGGCTACCGCCAGGTCGAAAGCGTGGAAGCAGCCGGGCTGATCCTCTACAACACCTGCTCCATCCGTGACAAAGCCGAGCAGAAGGTCTTCCACCGCCTGGCCGACTTCAAAAAGATGGCCCAGCAGGGCAAGAAATTTGGAGTGCTGGGCTGCGTGGCGCAGCAGGAAGGCGAAAAAATATTCGAGCGCGCGCCTCACGTTTCCATGGTGTGCGGCTCAGCTTCGTACCGCAATTTGCCGGAGATGCTGGCGCAAATCGAGGCAGGGAAGCAGCGCGTCACCGGCCTGGATGATCGCGAGACCGAGGAGTGTTTCGAAACCGAGTTCACCTCGCGCAGCAACCCCCACCGCGGCTACATCACAATTATTGAGGGCTGCGACAAGTTCTGCGCCTTTTGCGTGGTGCCATACACGCGCGGCAAGGAGCGCAGCCGCAGCGCGGCTTCTGTTCTGGAAGAAGCGCGGCGCATGGCCGACGCCGGGTACACGGAAATCCAGCTGCTCGGGCAAAACGTGAACTCCTACCGCGATCCTTCTGGAAAGAAGAGTTTTGCCGAGTTACTGGCGGCGGTTGGGGAAGTCCCGGGAATCCGCCGGGTGCGCTTCACCACCTCGCACCCGCGTGATTTTGGCCGCGACATTGTGGCGGCCATTGACGCCGTGCCGGCGCTTTGCGACCAGGTACACCTGCCGGTGCAAAGCGGCTCCAGCCGCGTGCTGAGCCTGATGCAGCGCCTGTACACGCGCGAGCAGTACCTGGAGCGGATTGGGTGGATGAAAGCGGCGCGGAGGCCGATCAGCATCAGCACCGACATCATCGTTGGATTTCCCGGCGAGAACGAAGATGATTTCCAGCAGACGCTCTCGCTGCTGGACGAAGTGGGATACGACAGCGTGTTTTCCTTCAAGTATTCGCCTCGGCCCAACACTCCCGCGCTGAAATTTATTGATCACATTCCCGACAAGGAAAAAGCGCGCCGGCTGGCGGTGCTGCAGGAACAACAGAAGCAGATTCAGAACCGCAATAATCAGAAGCACGTCGGGGAAGTGCTGGAGGTAATGGTGGAAGGCCGCAACCTGGCACGCGGGCAATGGATTGGGCGCACTATGCAGAATAAAGTGCTAAACTTCACCGCCTCAGAGGACGCCGCCAGCGGCAGTTATGTAAAGGTGCGGGTGACCCAGGCGTTTCCCAACAGCCTGGTGGGGGAACTGGCCCGGCCTGAGACGGCGCCCGAAGTAAACCATTTTTTAAACAGCCAATCGCAGCAATTGGCGTTCTAATGTAGGAGGCAAGTGGGCACTCTGGCGGCCAGGAGGGACACGATGGAAGTGGAGATGAAAATCCGCGGGTTGATGATGGACCCGGTGAC
>DATEGM010000387.1:0-6419 GCA_035280085.1 Terriglobales bacterium | reverse complement strand
TCGAAGTCAGCGAAATCGGCTATGGCGCCTGGGGCATCGGCCAGAGCGAATGGGTGGGCGCCGAAGACGAGCTCTCCCTCAAGTCTCTTAAGGCAGCCCGCGATGCCGGCGTCAACTTCTTCGACACCGCCCTCGCCTACGGCATGGGCCACAGCGAGCAACTCATCGCCCGCGCTTTTGGCAAATCAGCCGACGTCATCATCGCCTCCAAGGTTCCGCCCAAGAATTTCATCTGGCCCGCCCGGCCCGGCGTTCCCCTGCGCGACGTTTTCCCCAAACAATACGTGCTCACCTCTCTCGACCAGACCCTCAAAAACCTCGGCCGTGAAACCGTGGACCTCTACCAGTTCCACGTCTGGAACGACGAGTGGGCCGGCAACGATGAATGGCTCTCCACCGTGAGCGAAATCCGCGGCTCCGGAAAGGCCCGTTTTCTCGGCATCTCTATCAACGACCACCAGCCCGCCAACTCGCTAAAGGGCTTGGCCACCGGCCTCATTGACGCCGTGCAGGTCATCTACAACATCTTTGACCAGTCGCCCGACGACGAACTCCTCCCCTACTGCCAGAAGCACCGCATTGGCGTTCTCGCCCGCGTGCCTTTCGACGAAGGCAGCCTGACCGGCAAAATCCGTCCTGACACGACCTTCCCCAAGGGCGACTTCCGCCACGACTACTTCGGCCGCGACCGCAAACAGCAAGTCTGGGATCGCGTGCAGAGCTTAGTAAAAGACGCCGCCATCCCTCTCGACCAGTTGCCGCAGTTCGCCCTGCGCTTCTGCCTGAGCCACCCCGCCGTCTCGACCGTCATCCCCGGCATGCGCACACCCGCCCACGTCGCCTCCAACGCCGCCGCCTCCGACGCAGGTCCCCTGCCTCCTGCTCTGCTGGCCAAAATCCATCCCCACCGCTGGGTACGCAACTTTTACGACTAAGCTACCTTTCTATCAACGATTGTTCACATTCCTATCAACGACGGTTAACATCCGATCAACGGTTGTTCACATTCCTATGAACGATTGTTCACATTCCTATCAGCGATTGTTCACACTGTAATTGTCATCCTGAGGAAGCGCGAGCCGCGCTTGTCGCGGTGAGCGCGAACGAGGGACCTGCTTTTGTCGCTTTTCCGCCTTCCGCAGGAAGGCGTCACCCCGAGGGCCTTCAGGCCCGAGGGATCCCGCGTGCACCGCCGCGCCTACTTTGCTTTGTCATCCTGAGCGAAGCCGGCCGATTCGCTGGCGAATCGGTCGGCGGAGTCGAAGGACCTTGCGTTTTCGCATAACCGAAGAAGCTATGCGTTTGTGGCGCGGGCGCCTTCGCCCGCGGCTCGCAGTGCTAAAGTAATCGCCTGAGAATGCACCCATGCAGCGCCTCATCAAAGCCCAGCCCCATGCCAATAACCGCGATGTGGTCCTTTCTGGCGCCCTGCGCTTCTTACAGTTCTCACTGGTGGCGGGCAGCTCCGAACACCGCGGCTTCACCGCCGATCGTGAATGCGTCCTCGACGTTTTCTCCGGCGTCGCCAGCATCACTCTCGAAGGCCGCAATGTTCACAAAACCTTTTCCAAGGTCGGCGGCCGCAAGGATGTCTTTTCCGGCCCGCCCTGTGTCCTTTACCTTCCCCCGCAATGCTCCTACACCATCCAGCCTGCTTCAGATGATTTTCACGCCGGCTTCTTTTCCGCTCCCGCCACCCACGCCCATCCACCAGCCCTGGTCGAGCCCGGCGCCGTGCAAGCCAAACAGGTCGGCCACGGCAGCTTCGAGCGCACTGTCTATACCGCTCTCGGCGACAATTTCGCCGCCGAGCGCCTGTTGGCCGGCGAGACTCTGAATGCTCCCGGCGGCTGGTCCAGCTTCCCTCCCCACAAGCACGACCGCACCAATCCGCCTCACGAAACCTGCCTGGAAGAGATTTACTACTTTCAAATTCAGCCCGCCGGAGGCTTCGGTTTCATCTGGACCTATACCGCTCCCGGCGATCCTGACGGCTTCAATAATGTTTTTGTGGTGGAGAACGGCGACACGGTGCTGTTGCCCAAGGGCTATCACCCGGTGGTGGCCGCTCCCGGATGCCGCCTGCACTACACCTGGGTTCTCGCCGGTGAGCAGCGGCAATACGGCGCCTGGGCTGAGGATCCCAGGTACTCTGCTTTGAAAAACTCGAGCTGAAGGCAAAGCTGCGCCTTACGCCGCTTTGCGCGCTCCCTGCACCGCTGCTACCAACTCCTTCGCTGCGGCGACAATCTTTTCCGGTTTCCCCTGGCGCAGCGCTGCCGTATCCACCAGGTCAGAACCGACGCCGATCGCGAAAGCTCCCGCCGCGATATATTCTGCGGCGTTGCCGGCATTCACCCCGCCCGTGGGAATGACTTTCGCATTCGGAAAAGGGCCCCGGAGCGCCTTCAAATACTTCGGCCCCCCGACGTTTCCGCAGGGAAAAATCTTGATCACCTCGGCGCCCTCCGCGCTGGCCGCTATCAGCTCCGTCGGCGTCAGAGCCCCGGGCACAGCCAGCGTATTGCGTTCTCGCGCCGCCCTCATCATTGCGACCGACAACCCCGGGCTCACCAGGAACTGCGCTCCCGCATCCAGACACGCCAAGGCCTGTTCCCGCGTCACCACTGTCCCCGCGCCCACCAGCACCTTGCCGGCGAACTGGCGGGCTACGCTGCGAATCACTTCCACCGCCCCCGGCACCGTCATGGTGATTTCCACCACCGGGATTCCGCCGGCCAGGATGGCATCTACCGCCTGCCGCGCCTCTTCCACTCCTGAGGCCCGCACCACCGGCACGATGCCGATCTCGCCGATTCTCCTCGTCACATCCTCTATCTTCATCCTGCCCTCATCGCGCCATGCGTGCTGAGGCGCCCTTCATCACTTGCAACACCTCGTCCAGCGTCGCCATGCTGGTGTCGCCCGGCGTGGTCATGGCCAGCGCGCCGTGCGCGGCACCGCATTCCACTGCCCACTGCGCTTCCTTGCCCGAAAGCAAACCATAAATCAGGCCGGATGCGAACGAATCGCCCCCGCCCACCCGGTCATAGATTTCCACGTTCTGCCGCACCGAAGCCTGGTAGAAGCGGCCATCGCACCACGCCACCGCTCCCCAGTCATTCAGCGTCGCTGTGCGGGCGTTCCGCAATGTGGTGGCCACCGCTTTCAGATTGGGATACTCGCCTACCACCTTTTCGATCATGGCCATGAAGTTCGCCGCATCGAGCTGCGAATGTCCTTCATCCAGCCCTGCCACGGAAAATCCAAGCGCCGCGGTGAAATCCTCCTCGTTGCCTAGCATCACGTCCACCAGCGGCGCCAGCGTACGGTTCACCTGCTGCGTTTTCTGCTTGCCGCCAATCGCCTTCCACAGCGACGCCCGGTAGTTCAAGTCATATGACACAACTGTTCCAGCGCGCTTAGCCGCCTGCATCGCTTCCTGCGCCACCAGAGGCGTGCTCTCGGAAAGCGCGCAGAAAATGCCGCCGGTATGAAACCACCTCGCTCCCTCTTTGCCGAAAATCTGTTCCCAGTCAATCTCCCCCGGTTTGAGTTGCGAAACGGCAGTATGTCCCCGGTCGGAGCACCCCACTCCTGCCCTCAGCCCGAAACCGCGCTCCGTGAAGTTCAGCCCGTTGCGCGCTCCGCGTCCCACACCGTCGTAGGGCACCCAGCGCACGTGCTTCAGGCTCACTCCGCCCTGCAGCATCAGGTCTTCCACCAGCCGTCCCACGGGATTGTCCGCCAGCGCGGTCACAATCGCTGTCTCCATTCCGAAACAGCGCCGCAGCCCGCGCGCCACGTTGTACTCGCCCCCGCCCTCCCAAACCTGGAATTGCCGCGCGGTCGCGATTCGGCGCTCCCCGGGGTCCAGGCGCAGCATCACCTCACCCAGGCTCACCTGGTCCCACTGGCAATTTGCCTTGTCTTTGATTTTCAGTGCCGCCATCTCGTCCCGGCCCCACCCTTCGACCGCTGGCTTGCGCTGCCGAGCCATGATATATGAAGTCGCTCCGCGACCCCCTCTCTTCCTTCTCTAACCTCTCTCCGAACGCTGAGAGTTGGACACGGTTCCCCTTCTGGGCTTGTTCCCTGTATTGTTATTGGACTCTGATTCAAGCGCTAACCTTGAAAGACACCTTTGAAGGAAATTCTGACCAGCGCACTGGTTATAAAGAAGCCTGACCAGCGAATTAGATTTGAAAGGGACGGCCTTCAGGCCGTCCGCAAATGCCGAGCAATTCTCGCGGCTTTAGCCGCTGAGGGAACATCAAAGAGTGATTCGCAATGCGCTGAAGGGGTGATCACGCATGACCTATCCTGGCCTCGATCTGACTGGAAAAACGGCAGTAGTAATTGGCGGCAGCTCCGGAATCGGCCGTGCCCTTGCCCTCGGCCTGGCGCAGGCCGGCGCCGACGTTATTCCCAGCGCCCGCCGCGCCCCGGAAGTCGCCGCCGCGGCAGCGGAAATCGAGCGCCTCGGCCGCCGCTCACTCGCCGCCACTTGCGACGCGACGTCAGAGCTTTCCCTGCAGCAATTGCTTCAGCAGGCGCTCACCGCCTTCGGCAGGGTGGACATTCTGGTCAACTCCGCCGGCATCTCCAAACGTTCGCCTACCCTTGACGTCACTGAACAGGACTGGGACGCCATTCTCGACATCAACCTCAAGGGCACGTTCCATGCCTGCAGAGTCTTCGGCCGCCACATGCTCGAGCGCCGTTATGGGCGCATTATCAACATCGCCTCGCTCTCTTCCTTCCTCGGCCTCTTTGAAGTTGCCGCCTATGCCGCCAGCAAGGGCGGCGTGCTCTCTTTGACCCGCTCGCTGGCGGTCGAGTGGGCGCCCCACGGAGTCTGCGTCAACGCCATCATGCCCGGCGTTTTTCGCACTGCTCTGAACCAGAAATTGCTGGAGGGGCCCCGCGGCCAGGAATTTCTCGTGCGCACTCCCATGAAGCGCTTTGGCAAGGTCGAAGAGCTGGTGGGCGCCGCCATTTTCCTTGCTTCCGATTCCGCCGGCTTTATCACCGGCGCCACCATCCCTGTGGATGGCGGCTTCACTGCCAGCGGCGTCAACCAGTAGCGCTTTTCATCGTGGCGCGGACGCCCCCGGCCGCCGCTGCCGGCTGCAAGCTTTTGCACCCTCCCCGTGTAAGACCTGGCAGCTCCTGTCTATACTGAATATCAACACCTGCTTGCCGCTTCCTCACTGGCAAGTCGCGTGCACACACATAGCCGGAATCACGCGCACGAAAGTAACCTATGGGCCCTATTGACGCTCACATAAGTCTGTTCTTCAGTGCCCTGGCCGCTCAACATCCTGCGGTGACTTCCTTCTTTTCCCTTCTGGCCAGCAGCTACTTTTTCCGCGGCCAGGTGATGATCCTCATGTTCCTTTGGGTCTGGTTCTATCCTGGTCCGGAAAAGCGCACCCGCCGTCAGGTGCTGATCTCGACCCTCGTGGCTTGCGTTCTCGCCTTAGCTATTGGCAGAGCGCTGGTTTCCACTCTTCCCCTCCGCCTGCGGCCCAATGACAATCCTGCTTTCCACTTCACCGTCCCCGCTTTTTCTGCTGTGGACAAGCCGGAAAGCTCGTTTCCCAGCGACCACGCCATCTTGTTCATCGCTCTCGCCACCGGCATTTTGCTTGCCTCCCGCCGTGTCGGCGCGCTGGCGCTCTCCTATGCCGTCGCCCTCATCTGCTTCCCTCGTCTCTGGCTGGGCTTCCATTTCCTCTCTGATCTCATCGCCGGAGCCTTCCTGGGCGCCGCGCTGGTCTTGCTCTTCAACTGGCCGAAGGTTCGTTCCGCGGTTGCCGGGCCGCTCTGCGCTTTGCTGGAAGCCAGGCCTCAGGTTTTCTACACCGCCCTCTTCCTCTTCAGCTACCAGGTCGCCCAGATGTTCGACCCCACCCGCGACCTGCTCGACTACCTGCATCACAACAGCTCCGCCGTCATCTCTATGCTCGGACATTGACACCGCACGGAACCCGCGCCTTGCTCAGAGCAAACTTGTACGTTGTGGTTGATCCTCAGGATTTTGATATGAGGGCCGGTGGCCCACTCAAGCCGCCTTTTGGGGGTGGCCCACTCAAGCCTTCTTTTGGCTTGAGTGGGTCCAATCTCACTCCATTTCCCGCCGGTGGTAAGCTAACTGACTGAAGGTCCTCCCGCCCGGGTGGCGAAACTGGCAGACGCACGGGACTTAAAATCCCGAGGGCCGAAAGGTCCGTACCGGTTCGATTCCGGTCCCGGGCACCATTTCCGCCGCCCGCCTCGATGGGCGCGATTGGATGAGGTTGCTCTCCCTCGCGGCAATCACCGCATCTTCGAACCCTGCCGGCAGAATGAAGTACAATCTGTAAATTTGCTGCCGCGGAACTTTCGCCCCTGCAGCGCACGCATGAGCGCAATCG
>DATEGM010000386.1:0-18396 GCA_035280085.1 Terriglobales bacterium | reverse complement strand
CCGTGAGTGAGTAAAAGATCCATGCTGTCTCAGTCGGCGAATTGAACCGCGGCGGTTATGGCGTCGCTGCGCGGACTTGGCGTAGAGCTCTGTTTGCGGCACGTCTTCTCCCGTAAGAAGACTTGCTCCCATAGCGCTTGTACATCGTGTGCGACCCGCGCGGGCACATCCGGGGCGCGGCTCCAGGTTTCAACTTCCGCGTGCAGCGCGTCGTGCAGGGCGTGGTAGAACTCGTCGGTGTAGGCGCCGCGAAACATCATGGCCAGGTCATCGCTATCGGCCCAGTTGGTCTTAGTGCCCAGTTCTTCCACCACGCGTTCGTGGAACCTGGTTCCCGGCAGCGGATACGACACCGACACGCCTATGTCATCCGGGCGAGTACGCCGAACCAGTTCAACGGTCTTCTGAATGTCGCTCCAGGTCTCACCGGGATACCCGAATTGCAGGAAGTAGCAGGCGCGAATCCCATGGCGAAGCAGGTTCTCGCGGGCGGCGACAATCTGCTCCACGCGCGTGTCCTTGTCCATGGCATCGAGAATTTTTTGCGAGCCGGATTCCGCCCCCATCCAGACCTCAGCGCAACCTGCGCGGCGCAAAGCGGCGACTGTTGACCGGGTCATCAAGTCCACCCGCGATTGCATTTTGAAGGGCACAGCGGCATCCAGGCGCTCCACCGTTGCGGCGAGTTCGCCGGCCCAGCTCTGTTTCAGCGCGAAAATGTCGTCTGCAAACCACAGGTGGTCGGCGCCGCACTGCTTCAGCAACTTCATTTCCTGGGCCACGCTTTCAGCGGAGCGCGAATGGAAAGCATTCCCATAAATGGGCTTGGCGCACCAGTTGCACCGGTAAGGGCATCCACGGCTCGAGACCAAGTTGAGCGAGAAGAATCCGTGCGCGCTCTTCCAGGCCTTGCGGTACGGCTCGAGGTCCACCAGGTCACGCGCGGGAAAGGGCAAGGTATCAAGGTCGCGAATCAGCGGCCGCGAGGCGGTGCGCACCAGGTTGCCGTCAGGCGCGCGCAAGAAAGCAATGCCGGGAATACGGTCCCAGTTCGGCCAGTACGGCCCAAGCCGCGCCTGAACCACTTCCAGCAGCGTTTGTTCCGCTTCACCCAGCAGCACGCATTCGCAGCCTTGTTGCAAATATTCCTGAGCATTGTCGGACGCATCCGATCCGTTCATCACCACCGGAATTCCGGCCGCGCCCGCGGTGCGAATCATGTGAAACGCCACCTCGCGCATGCGCGTAAGGCACATCTTGGAAAGAAAATTGAAGCTGTCCTCGTAGATGGCGACCACCTGCGGGCAATAACGGGCAAGGGCCGCAGCGAAGCCCTCCTCGGGGTTATTCAGCATGGTGTCGAACACCGCCACCGAAAAGCCGTGCTGGCGCAGCAACGCGGCGGCATACAGCGTCCCCAGGGGCGGGTACGGTTGCATCTTCCGCACCTGTTTCCGGTCATAGAACAGGTGGTAAGAATGAGTTAGCAAGACGTCAACCACGCATTGCCTCCCGCATCAGCAGACCTCATCCATGCTGTGGCCGAGTGGCTGCCCGGTAAGCAACGAGCGCCGCGTCACCAGCTTTTCCGCAACTCGCGCCAGCCACAGTTCCCAGGGAAATGCCAGGTGGTTGGTGCGTACCCGCCAGCGCACAGGGGCGGTCAGCATGCGACGCAATCCGGTCCGCAGCCACGGCGAATTTTTCGTGACCTTGCGAATCTGGTTGTGCAGCAGAAAAAATTCCAGCATGCTGCGCAGCCGGCTCAATTCTTCGCCCTGCAGCCAGGGCAGAATGTTCTGCCCCAGCGGCAGCTCTACCCATTCCTCCAGCGTTTGTGGCTCACGCACGCCCAGCGCCCGCAACTGCGGCCAAATGTCTATCCCGGGGTAGGGGGTGAAAATATTGGGCGAGAAGCTGACGTTCCAGAACTGCCGCGCAATGTCGCCCATGATGCGGAAGGTTTCGATGCGGTCGGCCTCGGTCTCGCCGGGATAGCCGAAAATCAGATTGAATGTGAGATGGATGCCGGCTGCCTGCGCCTTTCGCGCCGTCTCATACATCTGGTCAATGCGCTGGTGCTTTTTGTTCATCATTGCCAGCACTTCGAGAGAGGCTGACTCGGTGCCGAAGCCCATGTGGGTAACACCGCTGGCGGCGAGCACCTGGACCTCTTCGTCGCTCATGCGGCACAGAAAATCGGTCGAGGCCTGGAACGTCCAGCGAAACCGCACGCCGGAGTCGAGGATGCCGCGGGCGATGGCCACCGCGCGGTGGACGTCCACGGGAAAGTTGGAATCCAGAAGCGCGATTTCGTCAGCGCGGTAGCGCTGTGCCAGCTCCACCATTTCCGCCACCGTGCGTGAGGCGGTGAGCGCGTTGAAGCGCCGGTTATAGAACACCTGGTCCGTGCAGTAGTGGCAGGCATAGGGGCAGCCAACGCTGGTGGCATATGCCAGTTTGCGAACACCGCAGAGGCGCGCATAGGCATCGTGATCGGCCAAGTGATACGCCGGCAGCGGCAACTGGTTGATATTCACCACCGGCCGCTCGGCTTCATTCACCGCTTTACCGCTGCTTTTGTGGGAAGTGCCGCGCACGCCTTCCAGGCCTTCACCACGTGCCAGCCGCTGCACAACCTCGACGAAGGTTACTTCTCCTTGCCCGCGAACAATCGCATCCACAAAATCCGGCTGCAATGTCTGTTCGGGCAGAAGCGTGGGATGCCAGCCTCCGAAAATCACCGGAAGATGCGGATGCTGTTGCTTGGTGCGGCGCGCCACACGAATCGCACCGCGAATCATGGGCCCGGTCAATACTGAAATTCCCAGGCAAACCGTCTCCGGGTCAGCCGCCTCCCGCGCGACCTTGCTCTCGAAGTCCCCGCCCAGCGCGGCATCAATAACCGCCACGCGGTAGCCCGCGTCCAGTAACGGCGACGCCAGCGCCAAAAGGCACGCGGGCGCGCTCAGCGGCGGGCCGTCGTACTGAGGATAGAAAAGCACGACCTTGTTCTTCACTGCCATCTTCTTCAGCAAGTAGCCGGAGCAGGTTCGAGACGCTTGGCGTCCACACTCGGCTTAACCGCCAGCTTCCAGCGTTTCAAATGACGATGGACCCATAGTTCCACGGGGAGGGCATAGAAATCGTGATCCAGCCGCCAGCGAGCGGGCGCGCTGATGGCTCGCTGCACCGCGTGGATGGCGCGGTTCTCACGCTGCGCCGCGATGGGCACGCGGTCGAATGCCATCCGCAGGTAATCGCGCATCACCTGCAGGCGCCGGTGCTCTTTGCCCTGCAGCCAGGGCAGCACGGTGTAGCGCGGGAAAAAATCAGCCCAGCCTTCGAATGACGTGGGCAGATCCAGTCCAATCTCCTTGGCCCTCGCCATCACCGGCGCCCCCGGGTAGGGAGTGAAAATGTTGGTCCAGAACTCCGCCCCGGGATAGCGCCGGCACATGTCCATCATGAAGCGAACTGTTTCCCGGCGCTCCTCCGGGCCTTCCCCTGGAAACGCAAAAATGATGTTGTAGGAAGGCCGAATGCCGGCCTGAAGGCAGCGCTCGGCCGACTCGTGAATGGATTCCAGATCCTGAAAATCCTTATTCATGGCATCCAGGACCTTGCGTGATGCCGATTCTGCTCCCTGGCAAATCTGCTGCAGCCCGGCGCGGCGCAGGAGTTTCAGGTCTTCCAGGCTGAGGCGCGCCACCAGGTTGGTGGTAGCTTGAATGCTCCACTTAAAATTGGCTCCGGCTCGGACCAAGCCTTCACCGATCAGGCACGCGCGGTCGAGGTCAACGAGGAAGTTGTCATCCACCACCCACAGCAGTTCCAGTCGGTAGCGCCGGGTCAAATCAACCGTCTCTTCGACGAACTGCTCCGGCGACAAAGCATTCCACTTTCGCCCATAAACGCCGGCGTTGGTGCAGTAGGCGCAATTGAACGGACACGCCAGGCTGGAGGTGTACATCGCCCAGCGCCGTCCGCACACTCGCTCGTAGGCGTCGAAATCGGCCAGGTGATACGCCTTCGGCGGCATATCGGCGAGCGGCCGCAGCGAACGCGGCGCCGTGAACACCAGCTTGCCATCACGTTTAAAACCTATGCCCGGCACATCATCCAGCGCCTCGCCGGCCTCGAGATGCTGGGCAAGTTCCAGCATAGTGTCTTCGCCTTGCCCGCAAACGACGATATCCACAAATTCCGCGGCCAGCGTTTGGCCCGGCAGCAGCGAGGGGTGCCATCCTCCCAGAATCACCGGCAGCGAAGGATCGGCCGCCTTGGCGGCCTTGGCTATTTCCACCGTCTCCCGGATCATGGGCCCGGTCACCAACGAAACACCCAAGCAAAGCGCGCCAGCAGCTTCGCTGAGCACGCGCTGCTTGAAGTTGGGCGTAATGGTGGAGTCAATGATGCGCACGTCGTATCCCGCGCGCAGCAACGGTGTAGAGATGGCTAGCAACCCCAGCGGAGCCGTAGCTTCCATGCTGGAAAAGGAGGGGAAGAAAAAAACGATTTTTTTTGACTTCCGCACTGGTTCCTTGTCCCTACCGACCCTCTGATGCGCCCAGCCGGCGCTCTATCAGACCAATTGCGTGATTTGTCATCTCCATCGCGTCGTGCTGTTCTGACTGGACACCGCCAGGGAAGTTACAAGGAAAGATGTGGCGAGAAAATTACGTAACGCGGGAATCCACGAAGGTGTCTGTCTCGTTGCAACAAGCAGCACATGAGCACACCAACCAGACTGGCGTCCGCAGTGCGGCTGGCATCATCAACCGCAAGGCCCGTGTCTGGCGCGCACGTCGAGAAACATGCGCCATCCGCTGTTGCCAGGGCTACCGCTTCAGTCTTGATTCTGACTAAAAACGAGGCGCGCAACATCAGCCACTGCCTGGAGACTGTGCTTTCCCAGGAATCGCCGGGCAGGCCCGAGGTAATCCTCATTGATTCCGGCTCCAGCGACCAGACGGTCCAGATCGCCGGCGGCTATCCTGTGCAGCTTTACCGCATAGCCGCCGAATCGTTCCATCACGCCCGCACTCGTAATCTGGCGGCGGAACTGGCCCAGGGCGACTATCTGGTTTACCTGGCGGCGGACGCGCTTCCTTCTTCGCAAGGCTGGCTGGGTGCGCTGCTGCGCAACTTCGAGGACAGCACCGTGGGGGCGGTGTATGGCCGCCACGTGCCGCGGCCGGATGCCAGCATTGAGCGCCAAGGTGTTCTCAGCACGATGTATGGCGATAAGCGCCTGGTCAAGAGCGCCGCCTGCAAAGCGGAGCTGGGATACCGTTATTACCACTTCTCCACCGTGAACTGTGCCATCCGCAAGCAGGTGTGGCAGCAGACTCGCTTTCCCCAGGGCCTGAATGTCTGTGAGGACGTGGCCATTGCCACCCGCATCCTGGATGCCGGCTGGAAAATCGTTTATGAACCTGAGGCCGCTGTTTACCATACCCACGATTTCTCCAGCTTGCGGCTTTTCCGGCGCTACTTTGACTTGGGCGTTGTCTACCGCCGCCTGAACATCTGGGACCGCAACAACAAAGCCATACTGCTGCGCGACGGCCTGCGTTCTTTGCGGGACAAATTGAACCTCTCTCAGAATCACTACGGCATCGCCGCGAGGAGCGCCGGAGCTTTTCAGGACGCCGCCAAGTACGCCGGCCTGGTGCTGGGACGGAACGAACGTTTTATCCCCCGGGCGCTGAAGAGACGCCTCAGCACCTTTGGATTATTCGAGTGAGTTGCGCGTGGCCCAAGCTCGCCGAGATTCAATCGTGACAATGACCGGAGTCGTTGCCTCGTGAGCGCCGGTATCAGTGGACTCGAGCAGCGTCTGCCCGTGGAGTCGTTTACTTATGTTGTGGGCAAGCGGGCATTTGACATTTGCTTCGCGACTTTTGCGCTTATCCTGACTGCTCCTTTGATGCTGCTGATCTCCCTGGTTATAAAACTCACCTCCGCTGGCCCAATCTTTTTTCGCCAGCAACGCGTCGGCCTGAATGGCAGAACCTTTTTCATCTACAAGTTCCGCACCATGCAGCACACCGGCGCTGGGGAAAGCGACCGGCGATGGACGACGCGCGATGATCCTCGCCGCACGCGGTTCGGCCGCTGGCTGCGAGCGGCCAGCCTGGATGAATTGCCCCAATTTTTCAATGTTCTGAATGGCGAAATGAGCGTGGTGGGCCCCCGGCCCGAGAGACCTCATTTTGTGGAACAGTTCGTGCAGACTGTTTCCCTTTACCACACCCGTCACAACCTGAAAGTAGGGATTACGGGATGGGCACAGGTAAATGGCTGGCGCGGTGATACATCCATTGCCAAGCGAGTCGAGTATGACCTCTATTACTTGAACAACTGGAGTTTTGGGTTCGACCTGCGCATCATCTTGCTGACCATTCTCCACCTGTTCTCGGGAAAGAACGCCTACTGAATGCTCAATGTTTTTGAAGCCCCAGGAAAGCAACCCCCAGGGGCTAAAGCCCTCGATTCTTGCGGCTCCTGGCGGCACGGCTAAAGCCGTGCCCTCCCGAAGGCCATTTGTGGAACAAGCGCTAATTTGCCTTCGCCATCTGCTGCAACTGGCCACCCAGGGTCACGGCGCATCCCATCAGCAGCCACAGCGCTCCCATAACCTCGCCGTCGCCCAGGGTGTAGTGCACTGTGGACGCAATTACAAATCCCGCCGCGCTGCCAAATAGGCCCAACGCCAAGCCGCGAGAGAACCAATCCTTGTCGCGCGCCAGCCGCAGGTTGCGAATGAGCAGACGGAACCACGCCGCCAGCAGCCAGAACCATACCGCCAGCCCCGCCACTCCAGCATCAACTGCAATCTGGATGGGCGTGGAGTGGAAATGGCTCAGCTTGTTGGGATATGCCGTGTAGGCTTGAAGCTTCCACTGCCGGCCGTGCGAAAAAACGCTGTCCCAGCCGATGCCTAAAATCGGATGGTGAAGAATGAGCCGGGGACTATCCCTCCACATCATCACCCGGGAGCCATCCTCTTCTCCGTACCAACGAGGAAGGTGACGCGTCTCACGGGCCCAGAGCAGGGCCGCGGCAATTCCCAGCAGAATCAAAACCAGCGATGTCCTGCTCCGCCTTTGTCCTAAGCTGGCCATGAGCAGAAACGAAATAAGCAGCGCCACTATGTACGCCCGCGTTACCGTGAGCAACAGGCAGGCGGAGAAGAGGACCGTCAGAGCGCCCCATGCAAACCGCCGGGGCAAGTTCACCGCGCTCAGCCACAGCCCGCAGGCCACGGCAGCCAGCACCATCATCAGGCCGGCATAAGGAATGGAGTTATAAAAACCTCCTTGCGCCCGCAAAGGCGTGCCGCGTGCCAGGGCAGCAGTAGGATCGGTGAGCCAGTTGTCCAGGTCCGAGCGCGCAATAACAACGTCAAAGTGCTGCAGCGGATAAGTGCGAGCCACGTGCAGTCTGAGATTTGTGTCGTGCCGGGTCAGTTGCAGCGCTCGCTTCCACTGGCCTGGGGTGCGAGTCCGGTGGGCATTGATCTCCTGGATCATGTCACCGGACCAAAGCCCATCGCCGGCCAGCGCACAATCCCGCCGCACATACGCCAGCTTGGTCCCGATGCCGGCGGTATATTGCCATGCGGTTCGGACCCCGCTGATGAAGCCGGCGGCTAACAGCACGCCGACTAGCAGTTTCAGTTCACGGCTGCCCTGCACAGTACCGGGCACAATCAGAATCAACACGCCCATGCCGAACCAGCCCAGGCGCGTCCAACTCAGCAGCGAATCATAGGAAAATAGCGTCGAGAGTCCAGCAGTCCCAAGGAAAACCAAAAACGGCAGGAACAACGCCTGGCGCTGCAGCAGCCGCCGCTCAATTAATGCGCGCGTCAGCCACAACGCGAAGGCAACTCGCGACACGAACTGGACAAGATGAGGCGCGAAAGGAGCCCCGGCGGCCACCAGCAGCAAAGCGAAATAGGCGCTTCGCCGCAGCCAGACAGCTGCCAACTCCCGTTTGCGAACGCGGTACTGCGGGCTATGGGCGCCCGGTGACCCGGCGCGCCTGGTTAACACGGCTAAGTCCGTCAGGGTATGCACGCCGCGCGCTCCGATGAAAACCGTTACTGGCGGAGAAAGATTTTTTGTACCTGCTGCTCGGACATCCTGTCCTTCTTACAGCACTGGAACAGACCTTGTGGCTCTCTTTTGGTTACTTTTTCCCCTTGCTGCCGTTGCCGCTCCCGCATTTCCAATTGCCGCTGCCGGCAGCGTCTGGCAGCGCCATTCCTGGAAAGTCCTCTGCTTGCTGGTGCTGCCCGCCCTCTATTTGGGAATGATTAGGGAGTTCTCTATTGGACACGAGACCATCATTCCACCCTCACTCGCAATCGTCGGTGGGTGCATGCTGCTCTGCGGCGGCTTCTATGCCTTTCACTTTCGCCGGCTGCGCCGATTCCCCCTGCTGCTCCCAATGGTGTGGTATTTCCTCGCGGCGTGCCTCTCGGGCTGGTACAGTGTTTCGCACCTGCACTGGCTGCGCGGAGTACTGGAACTCGGGCTCGCGTTCTGTCTTCTTTTGTTCCCCTACTTTTTTCTGCGCAGCCGGAGGGAAATAGAGCTGTGCCTGACGCTGCTGGTAGCGCTAGCCACGGCGACAGTAGTCTTTTCCGTCACGCAGGCGGTATTCTTTGCCCCTCTCCGTGGCGTGCTGCAACGCCTCTACCGCCTGCAGGACCTTTGGTGGATTGTGGGCTGGGGCTGGCGTGGCCGCCTGGCGGGTAACTGGCTTCACCCCAGTTACCTGGGATCGGTGCTGAACGTGGCCGCCCCCTTTGCCCTTCTGCACTACGCTCGCGCTGAAGCCGGCAGACGGCGCCCCTTAGCGCTGGCTTGCTATCTTGTGCTTGCCGCAGGAATCACTCTTACCGGGACCCGTACCCCGCTGGTGGCGTTTCTGCTGAGTTCCGCTGCGTTCTTGCTGCTCGCCCGATGCCGGCGGCACATCTGGATGGCGCTGGCAGCCGCCGTAATGGTGGCCATCACGCTCTCCGTGTTTCATTTTCGCCTTGCCCCGCCTGATGTAGGCTCGAAGGCGCTTTTGCCTAAAAGCTTTTCCCTGGCGGAACGGCTGGAATTTCGCAACTCAAAGAACACTGCCACGCTCGATATGCGCTGGATCACACAGGGCGAAGCTTTGCGCCTGTTCCGTGCCAACCCCCTCTTTGGCATCGGCATGCGCAATTACCCTGATCGGGCGCGTGCTGCCGACCCGATGGCCGAATTTTCCATTCACGATTCGCTCGTCCAGAATCTCGCCGAACTCGGAGTGTTCGGCCTGGCGGCGTTCCTGCTTCTGGTGATTTGCGCCTTGCGCGCTGATTTCCGCCCGCGGCTCTCCGCTTTTCCCGGGTTGCGCCCGCTCCGAGCGGCCCTTTTCTGTTCTTCGGTTGCCATTCTGCTGGAGAGCTTGCTGGAGAATTCGCTTGCCATCTGGCAGGTGTTGGCGCTTTTTTGGCTGCTGCGGGGAATTGCGCTGGTAATCTCGCAAAATCCCGCCGCATTTCTCAACCGCCCCGGACCTGCCCTCCAGTCGGAGCACACAATCCATCCTCATCCCGGCTCGCAAGACCACCTCGACGCGCTCGAAACCGCCGTTCGTTAAGGCGTTGCAGCAAAGTCCACTCGAAGTCGCGGGCGGATTTTTCGAAGTCATAGCTGCTCTGGATGAACTCCCGCGCGCGTTCCCCCATCTTCGCGCGCAGGCTGGGGTTCTGAAGCAAGACTATGGCGTGCCGGGCCAGTTCTTCCGCCGTGTTGCCCACCAGCAAATGAAGGCCCTGCTGCGCATCTATGCCCTCCGCTCCGACCGGCGTTGTAACCACTGCCAAGCCCGCGGCCATCGCCTCCAAAACTTTTATCTTGATTCCCGCCCCGAGCCGAAGCGGCAGGAGCGCAATTTGCATGCGCGAGAGGTATGCCTGCAGGTCGGGCACAAAGCCTTCTACGCGCACTCCTGGCCTTTGGACAATCTGTTTGGGAAGCTTCCCGCACGCTGCGCCTACCAGATGAAATTCGCAGTGGGGAACCTCAGCCGCAACCCGCGGGAGGATTTCGGTGACCGCAAACGCGGCCGCGTCAACGTTTTCGCGCCGGTCGAAGGCGCCGGCAAATACAATGCCGTTGTTCTCCTTTGCGGCGGTAGAGAAGCTCGTACCTGAAGGCCGCGAGAACCACGGCTGCAGCACACATTGCCTTACGCCGTCTGCCGGCGCGGAGAGCAACTGCGAGTCTTTTTCGCTAAGCGCACAAACCAAATCCAGCTTGCGCAGAGTTCTGGTTTCCCACGTTCGCAGCCGCCGCGCCTCCACCCTGGTAGCGAGAGCGCAAAGGCCCCGCCAGTTCTCCGCCTTTCTTGTCCAGAGTTGGGAAAGCACGTCCTGAGCAATGCCCACTCGGAGAACGCCGGAACTTACGTTGCCGGCATACTGCCACATCGCCATGTTGTCGAACAGCACGACATCATACCGATTGGATCGCACTGCCGAGGAAATCGCCTTTCGAAAGCTCCGCTTGTTCCTGGCCGACACCGCTAGCGGAAGGCGAGGCGCCGTTGCCAGACCTCGCAGGCGTGTCGCCATGGTGATGGGAACCACCTCGCGACTCGCGAAGACATCCATTGCCGCCGCGTCCCGGTCTTCAGATTCGGTCGCGGTTGCGAAAGACAGCAGATCCACTCGATGGCGTCGAGCCAGAGCCTGGCAAAGCTGATAGCTGACTTTCTGTCCGGCTTGCCGGGCGTTAGGGGCAGGCAAATGACCAGACACAAATAAGATGTTCATCACGCCAGGCTCTCAGCCAGGAATTCACGGGTTTCTGTGGCCGTGGCTCTCTCCTTCCCCTGCTTTTGCGCCGCCACCAGCACCCCGCCGCTGATCAGCCAGGGATTCACTGCGTTTCCAAGCCTGCGCACCGCACGCCCCAGCCAGTTCAGCTCTCCGGGATAGTTTCCCCGGAATGCAGGCAGGTCAACATAGAGGCCCAGGCTCAGGCCGGTCTCTGCCCGGTCGTATTCATCAGTCGCGACTTCCCTCACTTGCAGGCCGGCGGCGGCTGTGGAGCGCGTGATGCCTGCGCGGGTGAACCTGTATTCCACAAAGTGCAGCGGACGCCGCAGCACTCGCTTCAACGCGGCCATATAAGCTGCGCGCACTGGATGTATCAACAGGCGGCGCAGCCAGTTGTAATACGGGACCGTCAGAAACAGGAGCCCTCCCGGGCGCAGCACCCGGCACATTTCGGCCAGAACTTCCTGCGGCCCACCGGGAAAATGTTCCACCACGCCCAGCGAGATGCAGACATCCGCAAAGCCATTCGGAAATGGCATGTGCCGCACGTCGGCGGCTATCGCCGCGCTCTCGGGAGCCCGCCGCTTGAGTTCCTGCAGAGCGGGCAGGTAGTTGTCCACACCGATTACGCGACTTCGCGAATCCTCCTGCAGATAAGCCACCCACGCCCCGTTTCCGCAGCCTGCTTCCACGATGACCGGATTGCGCATGCTGGAAATCGCATTCGCCAGGTGCCACCGCAGTTCTCGGTGCCGGCACAAGTCGAGTTCCCGCTGCAGGTTTCGGTCCCGCCAGGCGCGGCGCCATTGCTGCCGGGAATCGCGCACGTTGTAGACCGGATGCGCTTCCCGGGGCCATCGTTGCAAGCGCAGCCGCAGGCGCGCGAAATCCAGGAACGCTCGCGGGATCTGGCGCGCAGCGTCGCCATTTCCCGTGATCGCCTCAGAAACTGCTTGCCTCGCACAGCGAAAGCCGAAGCAGGGCAAGAACGTCAGCCAATGGCGCCACTTCGCATGCTTCCACATCACCGCCAGCCGGTTGCGGGTATAAAAGTACGTCTGCCGGCCCCGGCCTTCGTTGCGCAGGATATCGAACGATTCCCGGTGCCAGATGACCGCCTCGGGCTCATAGAGCAGCCGGAACCCCGCTCGCCGCGCGCGCAGTGACCAGTCAATATCCTCAGCCGAGCGAAACAGCAATTCGTCGAAGCCGCCGACCTCCTCCCAGGCGCGGCGCGACACCAACATGGCGCAAGCGCAGATAAAGTCCATCGCCCTCGGCCTGTTCCACGCTGGTTTGTCCCGCTTCCTGTACCCGACGTGCCCATTCCAACCCGTCCACAAATTGAAGGTTCCGCCCGCGAACCAGATGCGGTCGCATGGCTGCCAGAAATAGATTTTGGGGGAGACTGCCGCGGCATCAGGCTCCGCCTGCGCGCGTGCCACTAACCGGCCGATGCACTCCGGGTGCAGCACGGTATCGTTGTTGAGGATCAGCGCATAATCGTTCTTTCGCTCAAATGCCGCGGCCACGCCCTGGTTATTGGCAACGCAAAAACCAAGGTTCCCCTGATTGCGAATAAGCCCGGCGCCGGGGAATTCGGCTGCCACAATTTCGCAGGATGCATCGCTAGAACCGTTGTCCACAACGATGACGTCCAAAGCTGGGTAGTTCGCTGCCGCCAGTGACCGCAGGCATTCCCGCAAGACCTCGCACCCGTTCCAGTTCAGGACGACGACTCCAACCCGGGCGGTGCTCGCGGAATGAGCGACAGCCGGAGTGTGCAGCGGCAGATTTACTGTATCCATGGGCTCATCCGGCCATCAGTGCGGTTAGCACAATCTGGGCGTATCGCAAATCTGCTTTTGCCCAGCGACATCGGCTGCTTTCGTCATCCTCTCGTGAAAATTGCCGCTGCCAGTCCCGATGTATTTGAAGGCAAACATTGGATGCACATCGCACGCCTGTTTCCTTCCTTCGGTGTGGCGCAGATACTGCAGGCAATCACCGGTTTCCTGGTCGCCCGATTTCTATTCCCGAACGAGTACGGCCTGTGGAGCCTATTCGCGGTTGTGCTCTTCTACTCCGCCCAGCTGCACCTTGGCAGCATCAACTTCATGCACAAGGAGGTGCCCTTCTTCCTGGCCAGTAAGGACAGCGCAGCCGCGCAGCAGGTTACAAACTTCGCCTTCACCCTTTCCCTCACCAACTGTGTTTTTGCCGCTGTCCTGATATGTGCGGCAGCCCTGCTTTGGCGGCCGGCGGGAGCCAGCCTCCTGCAACTGCTTTTGCTGGCAGCCCTGGTGATCTCCCAGGAACTGTTCGTCTTTGTGAATTATTGGTTGCGCGCTTACCAGCGTTTCTCCGCACTGAGCGGATACCTGAACCTGTACGCTTGTGGCAACCTTGCGCTGGTTGCCGGTTTAGGCTGGTGGAAACATCTCACCGGCGTGCTGCTCGGCTACCTCATCACCAGCGCTGGCGTAGCTCTCTGCTTCATTGTTCGGCAACACATTCGTGTGGCTTATCGCCTGCGGGTGCCGGATTGGAAAAGCCTGGCCAGAGCATTCCAGCTGCTGCTGTGGACCATGATGTTCATTTTCCTCACCACTTTGGACCGCGTGTTCATCGGTTGGCGCCTGGGAATGGTGGCCCTTGGCTTGTTCGGCGTCAGCCTGCTGCTTTCCAACCTTGTCTACAACACGGCCGACGTCGTGTTGCAGGTGCTATTCCCCGCAACCAGCTCCCTGGCGGGAAACAATCAGTCTCCCGAACGCGTAGCGCGCCTGCTCCTGAACTCAGCGCGGACGCTCTCTTACATCCTGGCGGTAGTACTCGGACTTGGATTCCTTCTCCTGCCGGCAGCGGTGCCGCTCCTGCTGCCGCGTTACGCTCTGGGGATTCAGGCTGCGCGCATCGTTTGCCTGGGGCTCGCGCCGCTGGTGCTGGCGCAATTGCTTAGCGTGAGCCCGGTAGTTTCAGGGAAACTGAAGCTGTGCCTCCTCCTACAAGGCGCAGTGCTCACGGTCAAAATGATTTCGCTGCTTGCCCTGCCCAACCTTCAGCTCACGGATGTCGCTCTTGTCTCCAGCTTAACTAATGTCCTGTACCTGCTGGCCATGCTGACAACCATTCCTGCATCCATCTGGGAGAAGTACAGGAGTTTCGCCAGTGTAGCTGCGCCCTGGGTTCTCGTTGCCGCTGTTTTGCTGATCGCGGGCATGCTCGAGGACCCAATCAGGCTTTCCGGACTTCATGCTCTGCTGCCCTCGTCGGTATATCTCCTGCTCGCGCCTCCCTTGCTCTGGATACTGTATCGGCACACTCGCGGGGCCTTGAGTGTCTGAGTGCCGCTCCAACTTGTGCTGGGAAGAGCTCTCCAGCGCTCGCTATGAGAAGCACGAGCCTGAGGACCGCTTCCACCGCAACACGCTTCTGCTGCGCCATGTCGGCCCTGGAAAGAATGTCCTGGAATTAGGGTGCTCCACCGGCTATATCACTCGCGGGCTTCTTCAGCAGGGCTGCACCGTCACCGCGGTGGAGAGCGACCCGGAAGCGGCTCGCATTGCTGCGGACACAGGAGCCACGGTACTGAACAGAGACCTCAACTGCGCAGCTTGGGCCGAAGGTTTAAAACCTGGCTTCAACGTTGTGCTCATGGGCGACGTGCTGGAACATCTGATATACCCGATCAAAATTCTGCAGCAGGCCCGCCCTCTGCTGCGCAGCGGCGGTTATGCCGTGATTTGCCTGCCCAATGTCGCCCATTGGCTTACACGCCTGCAACTGGCTCTCGGACAATTCAATTACCAACCCACTGGCGCCCTCGATGCCTCACACCTGCGTTTCTTCACCCTCAGCTCGGCCTGCCGGATGATCGAGGCGGCGGGATTTCGTTGGCTGCGGTTCGATGCCATTATTGGCGGCAGAATGAGCGGACATCTGCGGCCGGCATGGCAGCTGCTCGCACGCATCAGGCCCGGACTGTTTGCCTACCAACTGTTGATTTCTGCCCGGCCTGATTCCTGAAATCACGTAACCTCTGCCGCCGGCAAGGGTCTGAGTAGTGCACAGGCCGCATGATTCGCAACCCCGATTTGCCTCTTCACGGTCATTTCAGCGCCGCTGGCTCAAGGTGGAGTGTCCGCTCCAACAGCCTGGAGGTGTTACAGGCGGTGGCCGAAACTTTCCCACGCCTCAACCATCGTGGGCGTGCCACTCTGAACGTCGATATTTACGTGGACCCAAGTGCCGGCACAAACTCCTTATGGAGCGTGCCCCAGTTCCGCGGCCGTGATCATCTTGTCTTTGCCGATTACGGCCCTGACGCGTGCATGTTGGCTGACCTGCGGGCACGCCACGTGATCGGCCGGTTCGCCCCGGCCACGGTCCACGACGTAAGCTACTGGAAGCGGATCATACTTCCCATCCTGTTGGGAGTGGCGGCTCCCGTTGTTGGCGTCACCGCATTGCACTGCGCCTGCCTGCAGTACAAGGGCGAGGGTTTGCTGATTACGGGAGAGTCAGGCGCCGGCAAATCTACCCTCTCATTCGAATTGGCGCGGCGTGGCCTGGATTTCGTCTCCGACGACTGGACGTATTTTTCGCGAACGGGCGCGGACGTCCTGGCTTGGGGCTTGCCTACCAATATCAAATTGCTGCCGGATGCCGTTGTCCACTTCCCCGAGTTGCAGAATCAAGTTCCCAGTATTCACCTGAATGGCGAGTTGGCGTTGGAAGTCACGCCCGAGAACGCTGGTGCTAAACGCTCCCTTTGTTCGCGGCCTGGCAGGATATTCGTTTTGGAAAGGCAACCTGGCTTGGGCTTCGAGGCGGCGCGGCTCGCGCCCAATGAAATCGTCGCCTATTTCCAGCAAAGCCTCGAAAGGCTGCCTACCTGCCTGGCGAGAAGTCGCGAAGCCCAGCTCACAACCATTCGCGCTCTTGCCCAGGTGGAAGCCTGGCATTTGCGCTGCGGCGGCAACCCGCAGGAAATCGCCACTTACCTCCTTCAGTTCTGTGATGGGACGTTCCCCCGGACCGCCCCAGTTTCTTCTCCGCTGCAATTGGTGCGTCGGGAGTGGCCGGATATGTTGCGTCGGTTTGTTGCTCTGCCCTGCATTCAACCGTTCTCCTTTGACAGTTTCCAATTCCAGGTGGCTTCGGACTCAGAACGCATTCTGCGCGCGCTGTCGCATATTGCCGAGCCGGCCCCGGTCTCGACCGCACCCTTCTTTTCCTGGGCCATACAGGAAGAGTCTGCCTGGCCGCGTTGCCTTGCGCCGCCAACCGGACTCTCCTGCGGCTCTTTATCGTTCCTCAGCTTCGGACAGCACTCGTTCCTGGCCTGCGATCGCCGTGCTGGGCGCGCGATCTCGTTTTTTGCCGCCGCCACTCCTGACCGCGAACTGGAAGGGGCGCTGGAGACCATGCTCCTGCACTTGGGGGACGAAGGTACGGCAACACCGCTGCGGGTGCCGCCCAGGTTCGCGGTTTCTGCTGGCTCGGACGTAACTACGTCCTAGGGATGCACATGGCTTGCCGCCTTGCGGAGCATATAGTTGCGTTTCTAGGACACGGAGAGCGTGCCGGCAGTGTTTCCGAGCTCCTGGGATTCAGCCCTCGCCAATGGAAGCGAGCCTTGCCCTGGCTGGATTCCAGCGGGCTGGCGCTCTATCTCCTGAATCGTGTCGAGGACCTGAATGCCGCCGATGTGCTTCCTCCTCCGGTGTTGGCGCGCCTGCGCCAGAATCAGAAAGATAATCGTGAGCGTACCGCCGCCTTGATGGAGGAGATGCGAGCCATCCATCAGCGTTTCTTTGCCCACGGGATAGAGTTCGCCGTGCTGAAGGGCTATTCCCTGGTGCCAGAATATTGCCCGGCACCCGCACTGCGCCATCAATGTGACCTTGACTACCTGGTTGCGTCCGATCGCCTGGTTCGCGCCGGCGACATCCTGCGCGGGGTGGACTACTCGCGGGTGCGCCGCGCTCCCGGAACCTTCACTTTCTCTCGCAGCACGGGGGACCTGCCCTCCAGGAATCAGATCTACCAGCCTGCCGTGAATTACTCGATCGAGCTCCACGCCTCTCTCTGGGAGAACGACGAAGTGGCGGTTTTGGAGTCGCTCCCGCAGGTGCTGAAGCGGCGCCAGTTTCACCAGGTATCAGGCCTGGTTTTTCCTGTGCTCGCGCCCGAAGACCGCTTCATTCACCAGTGCATGCACGTCCTCTCTCACACGCTGCAATTCTGGATTCGCCTGGCATGGCTCTATGAGATTGCAGGCTTTCTAAGACGATTCTCAACTGACGCTGCCTTTTGGCGCCTTGTAGAAAGAAGAATCGGCAGCCGGGAATACATTGCCAAGGCAGTTCATCTCGCCACCTTGCTTGCTGTCCGAATATTTGGTGTTGACCCGCCGGTGCTGCCGGCCGGCAAGTCCCCTTTCTTCCAACTGTGGGCTGACGAGTATGGTAGCCGCTGGGCGCTGCAGGATCTCCCTGGCAGCAAGCTCAGCCTCTTCCTTTTTCCCGAATTCATGAGCGAAGAACAGTGGCGCACACTGGAGCGCCAGCGGTTATTTCCCGTCCATCGCCCGCACTCCGCCACCCCACTGAATGCTGCGGCGCCGCAGCGCAGCCTTCGCGCGCAGCTCGCTGAATCCTTCTACGCCTCGCAACGTCTGCGATTCCATGCGCGGGAAGCGGCGGTCTATTTGCGGGAAAAGCCGCGTTGGCGCCGGCGCCTGGAGTTAGTGCGGCAAAACTGTCCGTCAAATGAATTGGAAGTGGCGCTGCGATGAAACGTGCCTGGGCGTGGCTGCAAACCCTTGCCGCTGTAACTGCATCGCAACGGCGGCTGCTGGTCCTCAGCCTGCTTCTGATGTTTGTGGCCCGGCTCGCCAGCCTGGTTCTGCCTGCTTCCTCCCGCTTCCTTATAGACAATGTGCTGCGCGGCGGCCAGCGCTGGGCGTTGCCACCACTTGTTGCCGCCCTCCTTGCCGCTACCCTCGTGCAGGCCGTGGCCGAGTACTTTCGCACCAGGTTCAGCGCTCTTGCCAACGAAAACCTGGTTGCGGAATTGCGCCTTCAGCTCCACCGCCACATCACCTTGCTCGCCTTGCGTGATTTTGAGGAGAGCGCCAGTGGCCTTTGGCATTCCCGCATCATGAACGACCTGGAAGGTATGCGGAACCTGCTCGGCCCGGCAGTGGTGGAATCGGCCGGCAGCATTCTGACCGTGCTGGTCACGCTTGCCATTCTTGCCTACCTCAGCCCGCGTCTTACCCTGGTGGTGCTCGCGTGCGCTGCGGTTTTTGGCGTCGCGGTTCTGCATGTCGTGAGAATCATGCGCCCCCTTCTTACCCAGCGCATGCAGATCCAGGGCGAAATCGGCGGCTTCCTGTCGGAATCTCTGCGCGGCACGCGTGCGGTGAAGGCCTACAACGCTGAACCGCGAATGCAGGCGGCTTTTGCGCAACACGTGCGCCGGCTTTCCGCCAATTTGCTGCGGTCCGCCGACCTGCATGCTATGGTCACACTCTTCACCACCCTCCTCTCTGG
>DATEGM010000385.1:0-5125 GCA_035280085.1 Terriglobales bacterium | reverse complement strand
TGGCTCGCTTCTTCGCGCATGGCGCGAGTGGTGGCCGAGACTGGCAGGGTCTTTGACTGGGTGCTGGTTGACTCCGCTCCCCTGCTGCCGGTGGCCGATTCCGTCGTTCTCTCCCGTCAATGCGACGGAATACTGCTGGTGGTGCGCCGCGGCCGGGCGCTTAAGAGCGCATTGCCGGAGGCGCTGAACCGGTTTGAACCCGGCAAACTGCTCGGTCTGGTGCTCAACGATTTTCCCGGCCGCCACGGCTGCCCCGCATATTTCCGGAGTGTTTCAGAACCAGCTTCTCGGACTGGCTTTGCTGTTGCTGATGACAAAGAAGCTGCGTGACCTGCTTCGCCCCATCTCCAACTGCCAGGATTTCTCATGAGGAAACATACGTCTTCAACTCAGCCCTCGAATAAGACTCCGCCCAAAGCCGTGCGCCTCCGCTCCCTTGCCGGCAACGGTTTTCCAGTGGAGGACGAGCCAGACTTCACCCGCCAGATTTATCTTGAGCGGCGGCGTGCCGAGCGTTACCAGCGCAGCCTGCTGCTGGTCCTGATGGATGGCGCCAGCATCCCCGACCCCCCGGCCCGGGCGGCGGCTTTTCGCGGCATCTTTCAAAGCATGGCCGATCTGCTGCGCGATACTGACGTGCTGGGCTGGTATGCCCGAGACACGGTTCTGGGCATCCTTCTTCCCGATCTGGAGCATGCCGACCAGGCCCTGATTCGTTCCGTGTTCGGCAAGTTTTCCGGCCTGATGGAGAATTCGCTGGGCGCGGCTCTGGCGAGCCGGATTGAGCTCACGGTTCATGCCTTCCCCGACCCGCTCAGGCTCAGCGGCGACTCCACCGATTTCACCCTTTATCCGGAGTTGGAGCGCAAGACCAACTCGATGTTCCAGGCGCTCAAGCGCAGCCTGGACCTGTGCCTGAGCCTTCCCGCCCTGCTGCTGCTTTCGCCACTGTTTGCGCTGCTGTCTGTAGCTGTCAAATGTTCCTCCCGCGGCCCGGTTCTGTTTCGCCAGGCGCGGCTGGGCCAGTACGCCAAGCCCTTTATTTTGCTGAAATTCCGCACCATGTACGCGGGCAGCGATGCCGCTGTGCACGAAAAGTATGTTGCGGAATTCATCGCCGGGCGCCCCGTGGCCGCCGGCAGCGGAGTTTATAAGATCACCCATGACCTGCGGGTCACCGGGGTGGGACGCATCCTGCGCCGCACCAGCCTCGACGAACTGCCCCAGCTTTGGAACGTGCTGCGTGGCGATATGTCGCTGGTGGGGCCCCGCCCGTCCCTGCATTACGAGTTCGAGCGCTACGCGCCCTGGCATCGCCGGCGCGTGTTGGAGAGTAAGCCGGGCATCACCGGCCTGTGGCAAGTGGAGGGGCGCAGCGGCACCACCTTCGACGGCATGGTGCGTTTGGACTTGCGCTACGCCCGGCACCGGTCGCTGTGGCTGGACCTGAAAATCCTCTTCCGAACGCCGGGCGCGATGCTCTCCGGTAAAGGCGCGTACTAAATATGGCTGCGCTTGCTGCCATTCCAGGTGCGGGGCCGGCGCCCGTTTCTGCCACTGTCACTCCGGTCCGCGTGGGCCTGATCGGCCACGGGTACTGGGGCGCTAATATTCTGCGCAACCTGCGCAGCCTCTCCGGCGCACGCCTGGAGATTGTTTGCGACTCTGCCTCAGAGGCCCTGCAGCGCGCTCGGCAGGTTTGCCCGGAGCTGCGTCTCACCCAGGAGTCTGCCGACGTCCTCTTCTCCCCCGAGATTGAAGCGGTCGCAATCATCACTCCGGTGTGGACCCACTTCGAGCTGGCCAAGGCTGCTTTGCAGAACGGCAAACACGTTTTCCTGGAAAAGCCGCTCACCTCAAACTCCCATCAGGCGGAGGAGTTGATCGAACTGGCCGAACAGCACAACCTGACCCTGATGGTAGACCACACCTTCCTCTTCACCGGAGCGGTAAGAAAGATCCGCCAGCTCATCTACAGCGGCACCCTGGGCGCCCTCTACTACTACGATTCCATGCGGGTCAACCTGGGCATGTTCCAGCACGACGTGAATGTGGTATGGGACCTGGCCCCGCACGATCTTTCCATCATGGATTACCTGGTGCGCGCCCGGCCGGAGGCGGTCAGCGCTACCGGCCAGCGGCATGTGGGCGAACTGGAAGACGTGGCCTTTATCACCGTGTACTTTCCGGAAAAGATGATCGCCCACATCAACGTGAACTGGCTTTCCCCAGTGAAGGTGCGGAGCACGCTCATCGGCGGAGAGCGCCGCATGCTGGTGTGGAACGACCTGGAAGCTGATGAGAAGATTAAGGTCTACGACAAGGGCGTCAACGTCTGCAAGCGGGAAGAGGTTTACGAGCTGCTGCTGAGTTACCGCTCCGGCGACGCCTGGATCCCCCACATCCGCGGAGCTGAGGCGCTGCAAACTGAACTGGATTACTTCCTGGATTGCGTAGCCAACAAGAAAAAGCCCATCAATGACGGCAAGGCCGGCCTGCGTGTCGTCAAGTTGCTGGAAGCGGCCTCGCGTTCGCTGGCCAAAGGCGGGGAACTGGTTTATCTGTGAACCAATACTGCTGCATCACACCCGACGTCAAACTGGGCCGCCAAGTGCGCCTGGCCAACTTCATCAACCTGTACGGCTGCGAAATCGGCGATGGGACCAGAGTGGGCGCCTTCGTGGAGATTCAGAAAAATGCCCGCATAGGCCGCCGCTGCAAGATTTCCAGCCACAGCTTCATCTGCGAAGGCGTGACCATTGAAGACAACGTCTTCATCGGCCACGGCGTGGTCTTCATCAACGACACTTATCCTCGCGCCACTACCCCCGGCGGAATCCTGCAAACTGAGCAGGACTGGAAAGTGGAACCCACGCTGGTGCGGCGGGGCGCTTCCATCGGCTCCGGCGCTACCATTCTGGCCGGCCTGACCATCGGCGAAAACGCAATGGTGGGCGCCGGCAGCGTGGTCACCAGGGATGTTCCCGCTAACTGCATCGTGGCCGGCAACCCGGCCCGGATTCTTCGCTGTACCAGCGAACCGCGAAAGCGTAACCATCATGACCCTCTCATCTCCCATTCCGTTTCTCGATCTCGTTACCCCACACCGTGAACTGCAGGATGGAATCCTGGCCGTGGTGCGCCAGGCGCTGAGCACCGCCGCCTTCACCAACGGCCCCATGCTGCTGCAGTTCGAAACCGCCTTCGCCGAATTCTGCGGCACGCAGCATTGCATCGGGGTGAGCAGCGGCACGGATGCCCTGCGCTTCGCCCTGCTGGCCGCCGGCATCGGGCCGGGCGACGCGGTGCTTACGGTGCCCAACTCCTTCGTCGCCACCGCGGAGGCCATTTCCCAAACCGGCGCCGTGCCTGAATTTGTGGATGCGGACCCGCGCACCTGCAACCTGGATGTGACCTTGCTGCGCGCTTACCTGGAAACCTGCTGCGTGGCGGAGCGCCCCGGAAATTTGGTCAGTCAATTCAGCGGCCGGCGGGTGGCCGCTATCGTCCCTGTCCACCTATACGGTCAGCCCGCGGACATGGACCCCATTCTTGAACTGGCGGAGCGGCACGGACTGGTGGTGATTGAAGACGCCTGCCAGGCGCATGGAGGGCTCTACTTCTCGCATGCGGCCAAAGCCTGGCTACCCGCCGGCAGCATGGGACGGGCGGCCGCTTTCAGCTTTTATCCGGGCAAGAACCTGGGCGCATGCGGCGAAGCCGGCGCCGTCATCACTAACGACGACGAAATCGCGCGCCAGGTCCGCATGCTGCGCGACCACGGCCAGGTGCGCAAGTACGAGCACGCCATCGAAGGCTACAACGGGCGCATGGATGCCATTCAGGCGGGCATCCTCTTTGCCAAGCTGCGCCGCTTGCCGGAGTGGAACCTTCAGCGCCGCGCCGCCGCCGCCCGCTACCGCGAACTGTTTGCCGGCTGCCCGGGCTTGATGCTGCCTTGCGAGCTGGAGTATGCGCGCTCTAACTGCCACCTGTTCGTCATTCGCATTCAGGAGCGCGATGCGCTGCTGGAATATCTAGGCGAAGCCGGAATCGGCACTATGGTTCATTATCCTGTTCCCATCCATCTCCAGGCTGCCTTCCTCCATTTGGGGTACAAGCCCGGCGATTTTCCTGTTGCGGAACGCCTGGCCGCGGAAGTGCTGTCGCTTCCCATGTATCCCCACATCGCCTCCGCGCAGCAAGAACGCGTGGCCGGAAGCGTCCGCGAGTTTCTGCAGGCAAGGCGGGCGGCATCCCGGGTCGCGGCCGCCTCATGAACCTCAGCAACGGAAATACACCGGCCACAGCAGAGTTAAAGCCGAACCCAAACCTGATAAGAAACGAGAACGTCTCTGGTTTAGCCACAGCCAGCCCCGCAGGGGCGTGATAGTAAAGCCCAGGACGGAAGTCCTGGGTACACGCAGATAGAACTCCGGAGTCCCGTAGGGACGGCACCATGTCTGCTCCCCAGCTCTCCATCATCATCGTCAACTGGAACTCGGCGGAGTATCTGCATCGCTGTCTGGCCAGCATCTTCTCCACCTGCCGAGGATTGAATTTTGAAGTCCTGGTGGCTGATAACGGCTCGTACGACGACTGCGGCCAAATGCTGGCGCAATGCTTCCCCCAGGTACACTTCCTTCAGTTCCCAAAAAATCTCGGCTTCGCCGCCGCCAATAATCTTGCCTTCGCCTTCTCCACCGGACGCAATCTGCTTTTCCTGAACCCGGATACGGAATTGGTCGGAGAGGCTCTGCGTTACATGCTGGACGCGCTGGCTGCAGCACCAGACGCCGGCATCGTGGGCCCCCGGCTGCTGGCTCCCGATTTCTCCCCGCAATGGAACTGCATGCGCTGCGTTCCAACCATCCTGAACCAGCTGCTGGACTCGTCCTTCAGCCGAAGAATGTTTCCCGGCTGGTGGGGTTTCAACGTGCTCGTGCGCGAATCGCACACGCCGGCTTCGGTCCAGGTGGTCCCTGGCACTTGCCTTCTGGTGCGGCGTGATGTCTTCGTCCAAGCGGGCCTCTTCAACCGTGCCTTCTTCATGTATGTGGAGGACGTTGACCTCTGCTGCCAGGCGCGCAAGCTGGGCTGGAAGACTTATTACGTGCATGATGCG
>DATEGM010000384.1:0-4037 GCA_035280085.1 Terriglobales bacterium | reverse complement strand
ATCGCCATAAGGGTTGCCGAAGGCCATGGAGATGTAAACCACCACGTCGAGGCCGGTTTCGTCCGCCTTCTTTTCTATGGCTTCGAGTTCGTCGAGGGCCGCTTCCAGCGTCTGATTCTGGTTCTTTTCCAGGAACGTAGGTGAAACCGAATAGGGAAAGCCGAGGGTGCGCACGGCGTTGGTGGCGATGGCGCGCTCCGCGCCTTTGCTGTTCACCACGATGCCGATAATTTCGACGTCATCAGGCGGGTCGAGTTCCTCCAGCACCTTCTCCGAGTCGGCCATCTGCGGCACCGCTTTGGGGGAGACGAACGAAACCGCGTCAATGTGCTTGAAGCCGGCGCCGATCAGGGCGTTGAGATATGCGACCTTGGTGTCGGTCGGTATCTGGCCCTTCAGCCCTTGCCAGGCGTCGCGGGGGCACTCGATGAGCTTGATGGTGTCGGCCATACACTTCTCTTAGGCAGCGGACGCTTGTTCGCCAGCCGGCAATTGGCACTTAGCAATTAGCATTTGGCCAGCCCCGGTGATTTCCACTCCTCACACGCCGCACAGTTGAGGGGCCAAATGCCAAGTGCTAAATGCCTGCTGACCACTGCCCACTGACCACTGGCCACTAAGTCTGCAGCACTCCCACCTTAAACTCCGCCACGTCGGGATTCAGGGCGGCCGCTTCCAGCGCCTCGATGAGCGCTGCGCGCGTCTCCACCGGGTCAATAATTTTGTCAATCCACAGTCGGGCGGCGCCATAGCGGGGATCCTGCTGCTCGTCATAGGTTTTCTTCACTGACTCGAACAGCTCACGCTTTTCCTGATCGCTGAGCTTTTTGCCGCCGCGCTCCAGTTGCTTGATCTTGATCTCAACCAGCGTGCCGGCGGCCGATTCGCCGCTCATCACGGCATAGCGGGCACTGGGCCAGGCAAAAACCATGCGCGGGTCATAAGCCTTGCCGCACATGGCGTAATGGCCGGCGCCGAAGGAGCCGCCGATGATGACGGTGATTTTGGGCACTACGGAATTGGAGACCGCATTCACCATCTTGGCGCCCGCCTTGATGATGCCGCTCCATTCCGCATCGCGGCCCACCATGAAGCCGTTCACGTCGTGCAGGAAGATGAGCGGCACCAGGTTCTGGTTGCAGTCCATGATGAAGCGCGCCGCCTTCTCCGCCGATTCGGTGTACACCACGCGGCCAAATTCCACCCGCTTGTGCCCCTGTTCATCCACCTGCTGCTGGTGCTGCGGCTGGTTGGCCACAATGCCCACGGCGAAGCCGCCAATGCGGGCATAACCGCAGGTCACGGTTTTGCCGTATTCCGCCTTGTACTCATCGAAGCGGCTGGCGTCCACTACCCGCGCGATCACCTCTTTGATGTCATAAGGGCGAGCAGGATTAGCTTCATAGATGCCATAGAGCTCTTCCGGAGAGTAGCGCGGCGGCTCCGCTTTTTTGCGGTCGAAAGGCGAGCGAGTGCGGTGCCCCATCTTTTCGACCAGGGAGCGAATGCGGGCGAGACACGCTTCATCATTGGGTTCGCGGTAATCCACCGTGCCGCTAATGGCGGCATGCATCTTGGCGCCGCCCAGTTCCTCGGCGGAAACCTGCTGTCCAATGGCGGCTTGCACCAGAGCCGGACCGGCCAGGAACAGTCCGCTGCCCTCGGTCATGAGCACGTTGTCGCACATCACCGGCAGGTAGCCGCCGCCGGCCACGCACATGCCCATGATCGCGGCGATCTGGGGAATGCCCATGGCCGACATGACCGCGTTGTTGCGGAAGACGCGGCCAAAGTCGTCGGTATCGGGGAAAACATCCTCTTGCAGCGGCAGAAACACGCCGGCCGAGTCCACCAGGTAAATGGTGGGAATGTGGTTATCGATAGCGATGTTCTGCGCCCGGATGACCTTCTTGGCGGTCAAGGGGAAGAAAGCGCCGGCCTTGACCGTGGCGTCGTTCACGATGAGCATGAACAGGCGGCCATGTATGCGGCCCACACCCGTGACCACGCCCGCGGCGGGCGCGCCCCCCCATTCCTCGTACATGCCGTAGGCGGCGTAGGTGCCCAGTTCGAACAATTGCGCACCGGGGTCGAGCAGAAGGCCGATGCGCTCGCGGGCGGTGAGCCGGCCTTTTTTGTGCTGCGATTCGATAGCCTTGGGGCCACCGCCTTGGGCGATTTTTTCCTCTTCGTTGCGCAGGCGGGTGACCAGATCGGCCATAGCCCGCATGTTTTGCTCAAAACGCTTAGAGGTGGGGTCTATGGTGGTGAGCAGCAGGTTATCGGCGGCTTCGGAGGAAGGCTTGGCACGGTCAGGCATGGGATCAGGAACGCAAACTGATTACGGTAATACAGGAAAGGGAGGGGGAGCAAACGGGGCGGCGCCAAGCGCCGCAGCAATTAGCATTTAGCAACAGCATTTAGCCCTTCACCTGAGGTTGTGGTACTGCACGCGGGCTTTCGGAACAAACGTCCGCAGCATGACCCAATCTAGGGTCGCTCTTACCTGGCACAATCGTGGCTTGCTAAATGCTAAGAGCTAATTGCTTCAGCTTTGCTGCTGCCCAGCCCACCGTATCCTCAGCCACAGTGTCGACCAGGCCGCTGCGCAGGGCTTCCGCCGCGTTCACCTTCTCTGCCCCCACGAACATCTGCAGGGCGCGAGCCTTTCCAATCAGCCGCGGGAGCCGTTGCGTGCCGCCCCAGCCCGTAATCAGGCCGAGGGCAGCACCACGATGGCCAAAAACCGCGTGCGGGGAGGCGGCGCGGTAGTGGCAGGCGAGCGCCAGGTCCAGGCCGCCGCCCATGCAGTACCCGTGAATGGCCGCGCAGACCGGGGCAGGGAAGCCGGCGATCAGGTGCATGAGTTCCTGGCCAGCGCGGGAAAATTCCAGAGCCTCCCCACCGGTAAGAGCGGCAATTTCCTGCAGGTCAGCGCCGGCGGAGAAAAACTTACTGTTTCCGGTGATGATGAGGGGCCAGGCATTGCGGGCGAGTTCGCGGATGGCGGTGCTGAGCTCCAGAACGCACACGCGGGTGAGGCGGTTCGTGTCGTCAGCGGAGGCAAGTTGCAGAACGCGCACGCCGTCGCGGGTTTGCAATTGGTAAGTTGTAATTTGCAATTTTTCGCCAGCACGCCCGCCGCAAGTTTCAATTACAAATTACAACTTGCCAAATTACAAATTCACTCGGCCCGGCTCAGCCACCTTTCCAACTGCTTGCCGTCTTCCGTCAGCTCAAAGTTGCCCACGCGCACCGCCTCGCCCAGAAGGCGATGGCTGTCGGGATCCCGGGCCACGCGCGAAATCCACTGCCGGCCCACATCGTACTGATTGGGTGTGAACCACTTCTGGGGCACCACATCCACCAGCCCCGCCTGGGGATAAAGCACGTAGATGGCGCAGGCGGCATCGTCACGGGTGCGCGCGGGGTAGGAGGTGAGCAGCAGCAGTTCGTCGAGGGCACGAAAAGCCTCAGGTACCTCCACCTTGTGCACACCTTCGGGCAGTGTCGAGCTGACTTCGAATTCAGCCAGCGGCTCGGTGGCGGAGTAAACGCGCTCGGTGGACTGCTTGAACCAGCCCACGATGTCCACAAAAGAGAACGCCTTAAGCTGGTCGGGATCGAAGCACAGCAGGCGAACCGTGCGGGGTTCCGGGCACCAGATGCCCAACAGCTTGGGCGGAAGCCGAAAAGCCCGGCAGTAGGTGTTGAGTGCGAGGCGCGGCGTGTGCGGCTCCTGCGCCAGTCCCAGTGTCACAAGATACGGAAGTTCCCCCTGCTCGCCGTGGTAGCGCCACTCAAACCTCTGGCCGGAGTTAGATTCCACCCGCGGGAAAGTCTTCCAATACCAGGGAGCCGGCCCGATGGCGTTCTCAATCAGTTCGCGCTGATGGGTGGTCATGGAGAAGCACTCAGCATTCAGGCGTCAGCATTCAGTTCCTGCACTTAAGAATTCCACACCGCCCCTTCACAATTCCGCCGGCACCAAAGAGCTTAGACTCGGACACGTGATTTAGCGGGCTGAGTGCTGACTG
>DATEGM010000383.1:0-4286 GCA_035280085.1 Terriglobales bacterium | reverse complement strand
TTTGGGATATTCGAATTGCTGTCACTCGGTTGGCGCTTCATTGGCATAGATGCGCAGCCCATCATGCATTCACCCATTCTGGCTACCTCCTTGAGCGATTTCTGGGGAAGGCGGTGGAACCTGGGCTTCCGGCAGCTTAGTTACACCCTGATATTTCGTCCTGTGCGGGCCCGGACTGAAGCCGGGTTCGCGTTGCTGATGTCGTTTCTTGCCTCCGGGTTGATCCACGACCTGGTCATTTCCCTTCCGGCGCGAGGCGGCTACGGGCTGCCCACCGCCTACTTTCTATTGCAGGGCTACGGCATTCTTCTTGAGCGCAGCACGCTGGGCAAGTGGTTGGGGCTGAGC
This sequence comes from Terriglobales bacterium, assembly GCA_035280085.1. Taxonomy (GTDB): domain Bacteria; phylum Acidobacteriota; class Terriglobia; order Terriglobales; family Acidobacteriaceae; genus JAICWP01. The sequence goes on along the minus strand of DATEGM010000383.1, from coordinate 3,938 downwards.
TCCGGCGTGCGCGGCTGGCTTTTCATGGCGGTTTGGGCCGGCGGTCCGGCCTGCATCCTTTTCCATCCCTGGTTCGTGGAACGCGTAATGGTGCCCCTCCTGGGGGCCATCGGTGCGCGATAAACGCTCGTGAGGGGAGGCAAATGATGACGCCCAACTTATCAGCTTGGTACTTGGCTTCGTCCGACGTGCAGATGTTCTTCAGCCTCATCCTTTGGTTGGCGGGGGTGGGACACTTGTGCGTTCTGATTGCCAGTTTCCAGGTGCCGGCGCGATTGCAGTGGAAGGAGGATCTGAAGCAGCTCACGCCGTTCAATCGCAAGCTGATGTGGGTCTACGGCGCATTCACCGTCTTTACCATCGTCGCCTTTGGAACCCTCACCCTTGCATTGCACTCCGACTTCCTCTGTGGCGACCGGGCAGCGCTGGCTCTGGCGCTGTTCATCGGTGTGTATTGGACGCTGCGCATCGTGGTGGAATTCTTCTACTACGATCTGGCCGACTGGCCCCGCGGGCCGGGCATGGTGGCCGGCCGCATTCTGCTGACTTTACTGTTCATCTATCTGGCCGGCAGCAACCTGGCTCTATTTTTCTGGAAAGCTTTCGCCCGCTAATTTCTTAGAACAAGCAATGAACAGGCTAATCGGCGGCGTGCGCTGCGGCGCGGCGCAGGGGGAGGAAGACGGTGAAGGTACTGCCGTGGCCCAGTGTGCTGCTCACTTCAATCCGTCCGCCGTGCTCTTCCACGATGCGGCGGGCCAGCGAGAGCCCCAGGCCGGTCCCATTGCCCTTAGTGGTGTAGAAGGGCCGGAAGATATGGGGCAAGTGCTCCGGTGCAATACCGCGCCCGGTGTCAGTGACTGCGACAGCGGCTACCCCGTTGTGCCGCTCGATGCTCACGGTAATTTTTCCGTTATGGTCGATGGACTGGATGGAATTCAGCAGCAAGTTAAGCAGCACCTGGTTCACCTGGTTGCTGTCGTGCTCCACTTCGAGCGGCAGGGGATCGTGACGAAACTCAATGTCAACGGCTTTGGAAAGCGCCTGCTGGCGGGCGAACATGACCGCGTGCTCGGCGGTGGCGTTAATGTCGGAGAGGCGGGTTTCCGGCGGCTTGGGGCGAGCGCACTCCAGCAAATCGGAGACGATGCGGTTGATCTGCAGCACCTCCTGGCGCACTTCCTTGACCACGGCACGCGCGGGGCTGCTGGCGGGCAGGTCGCGGCCAATGATTTCTATTACGCCGGCGATGCCGGCCAGCGGATTGCGGATCTCATGAGCCAGGCCGGCGGCCAGTTCGCCCATGGTGGCCAAGTGCTCGGCACGTGACATCTGAGTCTGGTGCAGACGCTGGATCTCGTCGCGGCTCTCGCGCAATTGCCGAACCATCTGGTTGAAGTTTCGGCCCAGATCGCCGATCTCATCATTGCGGTTAGCAAATCTGACTTCGGCATCCAGTTCCCCGGCGCCCACGCGGGCAATCTTCTCCTGCAGTTCGCGGACGGGACGGTGAATCAGCAAAGCCAGCACCACAATCATGACCGCACAGATGGCCACCGCGCCGGAGCTGGCCACCAGCAGAACGGCATGGCGCTCGGTTTTTTGCAGTGATACCGTCGCCAGCAGGAACAGTATGAGGCCATTAAGCAGCACCACCGCGACCGGCAATACTGCCTTGATTTCCCAGCTGATGCGCACTGAGTGGAGACGCGGCGCCTTTTCACAAACGGAACGCGCCGCAGCGTTCGCGGCTACCACTCCAGATCGGTCAGGACTCGTATCAGGCATAGGCATGCAATCCAGGCAACAGATATGTAACGCCGAAGAAGGTGAACATCACCACTACAAAGCCAAGGATGGCGAAGTATGCAGCACGGCGCCCGCGCCACCCGCGGGTAATGCGCATATGAAGATAGCCGGCATAGACCAGCCAGGTAATGGCCGCCCAGGTTTCCTTCGGATCCCAACTCCAGTATGCGCCCCAGGTGCGGTTCGCCCAGTAAGCGCCGGCGGCAATCATGAGCGTAAGCAGGGGGAAGGCGATGCCGATGGTCTTGTAGGTGACCTGATCCAGGACTTCGGCGCTGGGCAGCAGACGTTCCAGGTCAGCGCGCCGCCACAAAAGCAGCAGGTAAAGCAGCGAGATGAAAATTCCGCCCACCAGGCCAGAGAGGATGAAGGGGCTGGCTGCGAGGTTGGTGGGGAACAGGCCATCTGCATCGAGGGACGGATAGCTGCCGTTAGCCCGCGCCACGAAAGCCGCCAGCGCCAGCACCTGGGCCATAATGCTCACGAACACGGCGCGATTGCCAATAGCGTAAAAGCGCTCATCGTTGCGCCAGCCGGCCAGCAGATAGCACACAAACGGAGCGGCAACGGCCAGCGCCATCAGGCAAAAAAGCCAGCCCAGATCGGGAATGGTGACGAACAAGCGCACGCCGCGCTGCAGGAACATGTCCTGCTTCTCGGCCGCGTCCCAGGCAGCCACGCTCAGCCCGCCCCAGCGCTCAAAGCGGGTCAGAATGCCGATGTAGCCGGCGCTTACCGCCAGGCTGGTGGCGGCGAGAAAGGTTTCCGTCTTCATCTTGTCCTGGATCAGAAACATCAGAGCCAGGGCGAAACTGAGGGCGCACGCGGCATAGGCCAGCATGGCCAGGCTAACGTGAACATGCAGCCAGGTGGATTGCAGCGCCGGCACCAAGGGATGAACGTCGGTGCGCAGCAGTTGCATGAGCACCACGCCCACGATGGCCACCGGCATGGTCACGGTGCCAATCACCTTTACTCCATATTTCTTTTCCGCCACCAGGGTAAGCGCGGCCAGGGTCCATACGAAGCTGAGCAGCATTTCGTAAACACTGGCGAATGGTGGGTGTCCGGCCACATACCAGCGATGCGCCACCGCGGCGGTATTGGCCAGCAGGCCCACCCACGTGGCCAGTGAGGCATAGCGCACGTACGATTCGGTGCCAGTCACACCGAAGCCCAGGTACAAGGCGCCGGCGCCGCCGTAAAAAATGAGCGCGGCGTAGAGCAGGTTGGCTTCGGTGAAGAGGTTGCCGCTTTTCACCACATTCAGAAACGCCATGAACAGCAGGAAGGCGATTCCCAGCCCGACCAGCACCACCAGCAGATTGCTGGGGGCTGCGGGTTGCCGTTCGACGCGAGTGCGAGCCATGATTTGTCCTCCCTTAAACGCTGGCCAGCGAGGCCTCGCGCGCGGAGGCGCGAGTCTGTGATTCTTCGTGCTTCAATTCCGTTTGCACTTCCTCCACCAGCTTGCGAAAACGCAGCTCAAAAGCGGCGCGATTTTTGTTGCACGCGCCGCCAATCCAAAGCGATGGGCGCCCGTGCTCATCGCGCACCACCACGGCCCAGAAGCGCATGTGTACCAGGTAAAACGCGGTGAACAGTCCCAGCGCCATTACCAGGCAGCCTGCCCATACCAGCCACTGGCCGGGCTCATGTGAAACCTGCAGGCCGGTGAAGTAGCCCATGCGCAGGTCGCGGAATTTAAAGTTGTAGGGCGATTTGCTGTCGTGCGCGACGTTGGGAAATTGGGGAAAAATCCAAACCAGGGCCGGTTGCTTCGCCTTCTTGCTGGTCACTTCCAGCTGGATGGCGGGATTGTCCGGCTGATTGGAGCGGGCATAGATCTGGTTGTCCTGCACGACGAAATCGGGGATAAAGCGCACCAAGCGAACTGAGGTTTGTGGATCGAGCTGCGCCCTCTCGTCCTGGCCCAGTGAGATGTCGTGCTCCCCGCCCGAGCCTTTCGCGGGCGTGGCGGTCAGCAAGACTTTATCCAGCTGCCCGGTGGAGCCGTAGCTCGACTGGTAGATGCGAATGCCGCCGTAGACCAGCGGATCATTTACGACAATCTGCTTGCGCTCCGCTTCGCGCCCGTCCTTCAGCACCACCAGGTTTGACCACCAGCG
>DATEGM010000382.1:0-3511 GCA_035280085.1 Terriglobales bacterium | reverse complement strand
CCGGGATGGCGACGATATCCACCTGACCGTGCCGGTGACCGCCAGCGAAGCGGCGCTCGGCGCCAAAATCGAGGTTCCCACCATAGACGGCCGGACGCTGCTCAAAATTCCTCCCGGCACGCAGTCAGGACAGAAACTGCGGCTGCGCGAAAAGGGAGTGCCTTCGGCAACCAAAGAAGGAATGCGCGGCGACGAAATTGTGGAAGTAAAGGTCACCGTCCCCATGCCGCGTGACGAGCGCACCAAGGAACTGCTGCGCGAACTCGCCCGCCTTAATCCCGACGACCCGCGCGCGGAATTGTGGCGCCAGTTGTGAGCGGCGGAGAGAACGTGCCCGCGTTCGAATTGCGGATTGCTGTGGGCGGCTGTGCAAAATTGTTCCCAACGTCACGATCGCGGACAATCGTCGTGCAGACCAACTGCGGAACACCCGCGTTTTTCCTGCATGAATAGGCGACCCTAACGGAATTCCTCTGCAGCATGCGTCATGCCTCTTTGCAGGGAAAAAAAATTCCCTGCACCACTCCTGGGGGATTGACGCCACGCAGCATCACGCGTAGATTTTTTCGCAATCGTTGCCCCAGCCAAAAACATCAGCCAACCATCATCTTCGGCCATCAACGTTTTTCAGCCGGGCGGGAGCCCAGGAGAAGTGCCGTGAAGGACGCCGACGATTGGAAGGTTTTCCGCACCCGTTATCTGGTGCGTGCCCGCCAACTCACCGCCCCGCTCAGTATTGTGGATGGGTCCGGCAAAGAACAAAGCGGACATGAAGGCGACTACCTGGTGGAGTGCTCCGATGGTTCGCATCGTATCGCTCCACGACAGATTTTCGAGGACATCTACGTGGAGATGGGCGCTCCCGTCGAGGCCCGCATGTTCTCCCTCATCCGCGGACTGCGCCGGGTTCACCTGGCTGCTGGCGATGACCCCAACCAGCCTGTGCTTTTCAGCCTTACTGGATGAAAGCTATCAGGTATCAGCTTTCAGCTCTCAGCGACTTGGGTCAGGCGGGGTTGCTGAAAGCTGAAAACTGACAGCTTTTCCACTGGGCCACAGCGGTCCAATCTCCCGCCTTGCTCCCCGATACCGGAAGCCCTCGACGCAGCAACGACTTAGCAGTAAAATACCATATGTAGCGGTTTGCTCTTGACAGGCCCAATACGTAGCAGTACTGTGACGGTCCTAGGCGATGTTTTGGGCAAGTCAACGGGCCGGGCCTGACCTGAGGGAGGGGCCCGGAGCCGCTCGCGGGGACCGATTTCCGGACCAGCCAGCCGGACTTGAGCAAGCTCATTTTCAGCCCCCGGGGCTTCTGCTTTTGGACGCATCTTTTCTGGGAGGAACAAGGGAATGGCGACTGAACCCACGGCCCGTCCACCGGTGGAATCTGCTGCTCAGAACGGACTCGAGCGCCTCACCTTAAGCTGGTCAAAGTGGTTCCGCTGCGAGAGCAGCTTCAGCCTGCTTTTGGTGCCTGATAGCCCGGGCATTTACGCCATTGCGGAAGAGGTGCTGGCGCCGGGCGAACCCGCAAATCACGGCGGCAAGCGCCTGCTGGGGATGGTGCAGTTCGCCGAGACGGACAATCTGGCGCGTGCCCTGAGCCGGCTATTTACGCTCGCCAGCCCGCTTTACGAGCGCATTGCCGAAGGCTGCTGCTTGCTGCGCTATGCCGTTGTGGAAGACGAGGCCGCGCGCCACGCCGCCTGCGTCGCGCTGCAGACCTGGCTGGCCGCCTCGGCAGAAGCAGTCACGCCCGGGCCGCGGCAGGAGAAGAGGGAGCTGGAACCGCCGCCGCTGCCGGCAGGATTTTAGAACCCCGAGCTGGCAACTCCGCAGCCCCCTTTGGGGCGACATAGTAGAGCCCAGGACGGAAGTCCTGGGTTAGGGATGAAAATAATTCGGAGCCCCGTAGGGGCGTCACAATATGAACGGGCGTGAGCCCGGGCAACACAACCAACTCCGCTTCGCGGACGGCAGTCGTGAGGAGAGCGATCATGTCCGAAGTCACAGAGAAACTGACCACCACATCCGTCGAAAAGACCAACAAGAAGAAGGCGCCGGGCCTGAGCTTCCGCCGCTACTTCACCAAGCCCGGCGTCTCGCCCTACGACGAACTGGAATGGGAGAAGCGCACCGCCCAGATCACCGACGCCCAGGGCAACACGATTTTCGAGCAGAAGGATGTGGAGGTCCCCAAGGACTGGTCCATGACCGCCACCAACATCGTGGCGTCAAAATACCTGCACGGCAAGCTGGGCACTCCGGAGCGCGAAACCGGCGTGCGGCAACTGGTGGGCCGCGTGGCCGAAACTATTCGCGACTGGGGCCTGGCCGGCGGCTATTTCCGCTCTCCCGAAGACGCCGCTACTTTCCACGACGAGCTCGCCTACCTTTTGCTGCGCCAGTACGCGGCATTCAACTCGCCGGTGTGGTTCAACGTAGGTTGCGACCGCATTGAGCCTAACTCCGACGCCCGCAACTGGCACTGGAACCCGCAGGCCCAGACGGTGGAATTCTCCGTCACCGGCTATAGCAAGCCGCAGTGCTCGGCCTGCTTCATCAACTCCGTGCACGATTCGCTCGATTCCATCCTCACCTTGGCCAAGACCGAAGGCATGCTCTTCAAGTGGGGTTCAGGAACCGGAACTAACCTGAGCCCGCTGCGCTCCTCCACTGAATCGCTTTCCGGCGGCGGCACGGCCAGCGGCCCGCTCAGCTTCATGAAAGGTTTTGACGCCTTTGCCGGCGTCATCAAGTCCGGCGGCAAGACCCGCCGCGCCGCCAAGATGGTCATCCTTAACATTGACCATCCTGACATCGTCGAGTTCATCGAGTGCAAGTCCAAAGAAGAATCCAAGGCCCACGCCCTGGTGCGCGAAGGCTACGACGGCTCCACCCCCGATTCCGAAGCTTACAGCTCCATCTTTTTCCAGAATGCCAACAACTCCGTGCGCGTTACCGACGACTTCATGTACGCCGTTATGCGCGACACCGAATTCTCCACTAAGGCCATCGTGGATGGCCGCGTCATTCATACCTTCAAGGCGCCCGAACTGCTGCGCAAAATCTCCGACGCCACCTGGCACTGCGGCGACCCCGGCATGCAGTTCGATACCACCATCAACCGCTGGCACACTTCCAAGAACACGGCCCGCATCAACGCCTCCAATCCGTGTTCCGAATACATGTTCCTGGACGACTCGGCCTGTAACCTGGCCTCGCTCAACCTGCTGAAGTTTGCGCCGAATGGCACCTTCGACATCGAGGCCTACCGCTATGCCGTGGACGTGGTCATCACCGCGCAGGAAATTCTGGTGGACAACGCCGGCTATCCCACGGAGATGATCGGCAAGAACTCTCACGACTACCGGCCGCTGGGCCTGGGCTACGCCAACTTGGGCGCTCTGCTCATGGCGTCCGGCCTGCCCTACGACTCCGACGCCGGCCGCGACTACGCTGCCTGCGTCACCGCCATCATGTGCGGCGAAGCCTATCTGCAGTCGTC
>DATEGM010000381.1:0-22612 GCA_035280085.1 Terriglobales bacterium | reverse complement strand
AAGAGATTGCGGTGGCCATCACCGCCGAATTAATTGCTCTGCGCCGCTACAGTGAGGCGCCGCTCCCCCACCTGCGCTACGCCCGTAAAGCGGCTGCGGCGCCCGATTCGCCTGCCGAAAGCGCCGACCTGCAGAAGAACTAACCCCAGGAAGACGTCATTCCGAGGGCCTTCAAATTACAAAATTACACAATTACTCAATCTCCTTGACTTTCGCTATTTATTCGCCTACCATTCTTGCCCTGTCCCCACTGGGACGACACAGAAAGGATGGCAAACCATGGCCCTCAGCGCAGCACTTCTACCCGAATTCGATCAGGAAATGGCCAACACCCGTAAAACCCTGGAGCGCGTGCCCGACGGCAAGTTCTCCTTCAAGCCACACGAAAAATCCAGTGCCATGGGCGCGCTGGCCGGCCACCTCGCTAATATTCCCAGCTGGCTGAGCTTCACAATCAAGGAAGATGCCCTCGACCTCGCACCCGGCGGCAAACAGATGGAACCGCCTCCCGTCCCCAAAAACAACAAGGAACTGCTGGCCGAGTTCGATAAGAACGTAAAAGACGGCCGGGCTGCCCTCGCTGCCGCCAGCGACGCCGAGCTGATGAAACCCTGGTCGTTGTTGAACAACGGCAAAACCCTTATGACCCTGCCGAAAGTTGCGGTGGTGCGCGGCTTCGTGATGAATCACCTGATTCATCATCGCGCTCAGCTCGGCGTCTATTTGCGCCTGAACAACATTCCGGTGCCGGCCATCTACGGACCGTCAGCGGACGAGGGTAGCTTTTGATGGAGCTCTGGTCGGACGCCATGGAGGGCAAGCATTTCGCGAGTGGGTGGCTCGTGATATCTTGCCTTCATGGCGCGTGCTCCCAGCTTCTGTGGCGTCATTCTGGCGGCGGGTGAATCCTCACGCATGGGACGCGACAAGGCGCTGCTGCCCTGGCCGCCGCAAGGACCGGAGCCGCGCATCGCCCGGACCGAAACGTTTCTTTCCGCCAACATTCACCTGCTAGAAGCGCACACCGACATGGTGCTGGTGGTGGCGGGTAAAAACGCCCACAACCTGGCGCCCCTGGTTTATGCCAGCAGCGCTTTTCTGGTGGTAAATCCTACGCCCGAGCACGGACAGTTCAGTTCCCTGCAAACCGGCTTACGCGAGGTTCTGAACCGCGGCCGCGATGCCGCGGTGCTCACTCTGGTGGACCGCCCTCCGGTGCGCAGCGCGACGCTTACACAATTGCGCTCCGCGTTCATTGACGCTGCCGCGGAAGAAAAGTGGGCGGTTATCCCGCAATACGGCGAAAAGCACGGCCACCCCGTACTGATTGGCCGGGAGATGATAGAGGCGTTTCTGCGCGCTCCCCTCACCTCCAACGCGCGGGAGATCGAGCACCGGCACCAGAGCCAAATTGTCTATGTGCCCGTAGATGATCCTTACGCCACTCTCAATGTAGATACGCCCGAGGACTATGCCCGTCTCCAACATGCCTGAGCGGGCCGCCGCCTTCGTGGAATCCGTTTTACAGCTCAAACCCAAGGTGGCCGTGTTCGACTGCGACGGCACTCTATGGGCGCCAGACGCGGGCGAGGGCTTCCTGCATTGGGAACTGCAGCACGGCTTGCTTGCCCCTGAGGTGGCGCGCTGGGTGCGCGCCCGCTATGCCGATTACAAAGCGGGCAACGTGCCTGAAGATGTGATGTGCGGCGAGATGGTTACCATCCACGCCGGCCTTCGTGACCATATGGTAGAGCAAGCGGCGGAAGACTTTTTCAAGCCCCACATCGAGCCCGGAATTTTCGCCGAAATGCGCCCCCTCGTCGCGCGACTCGAGGACCGGGGCTGCGCCGTGTGGGCCGTCTCTTCCAGCAACCAGTGGATCATCCGCGTGGCCATGCGCCGCTTTGCTATTCCGCCGGAACGTATTCTGGCCGCGGAAGTGGCGGTGCAGAATGGCATCATCACCGACCGCCTGATCCGCATTCCGAGTGGTCCGGGCAAGGCCGAGGCCATCCGCGAGAAAATCGGCCCGGCGGTGGATGCCGCCTTCGGCAATACCCGCTGGGATGCCGAGATGCTGCAACTTGCGCGCCATCCATTCGCAATCAATCCGACCAGGGATTTTGAGCAGTACGCAAGCCAGAATTCGTGGTGCATCTATTTTCCCGACACGGCCAAGAACCAGTAATCTAGCGATGCTCACACCTGGAGCCGTTTTTGGAACTGCTCCTGGAGCCTGTTGTGGAGATTTCTTTACCCCTGGTACGGTTTGCGGCGAGGCGTTACTGCGAAGGCGCGTAAAAACCACGCTTGGCGGACACGTGCAGCGGCGGCAGCCCCTTAGGCGGCCTTAATTTGACGGTGATCTTGTGATACTTGCCGTCGTGGGGGCGGGTGCTAGGCTGATACGAGATCACATACTCATCGCGCAGCGCGATGCCGATCTTGGTGGCGACATCGGCCAGTTCGTTGGGGTTATCAATGGTGAAGGCGCGGCCGCCGGTGGCATCTGTGACCTCGTGCAACAACCCTGGTCCCTGCTGCTCTTCCACGGTGCGCGGAGTTTGGTCGTATAAGCCGATGGCGAAGATCTGCACGTCCGCTTCCTGCACCATGCTTTTTACCTCGCCCTCCGTATAGCGGCTGTGGTTATCGCCCCCGTCAGAGATGATGAGCAGGGCCTTGCGAGGGTACTGGGCGTGCCGCATTTCGTCTACGCCCAGGTAAATGGCGTCCAGTAGGGCGGTCATGCCCTTAGACTCAACGGTTGGCAACTGGCTTTCGATGTCCTGCACCCGGCCGGTGAAGGGAGAAACCAGGTGCGGACCGTCAGAGAAGGTGATGAGGAAGAACTCGTCCTGCGGGTTGGCCGTCTCCAGGAATTGCGAAACCGCCTCACGCGCCCTCTGGATCTTGTCGCCCATGCTGCCGCTGATGTCGAGGATCACTCCCACCGAGATAGGAGCGTCGTCGCTGGACAGATTTCGAATTTGTTCCGGTTGCTTGTCCTGATAAATGGTGAAGTTGCTCTTGTCGAGGCCGGTTACCAGCCGGTCCATGGGATCGGTAACCGTCACCGGCACCAGCACAAGATTAACGTTCGATTTGAGGATGGGCAGGCCGGCGCGGAGGGCGGGGTCCGGCGCGTGCGGTTTCGCCGCGGGATCAACTCGCGGGGTAATATGCACATCGGCGGTATCCTGCCCCATGGAACTCAGGGCGACCATCAAGGTGAGGATCAGGGTTAGGGCCAGGGGCCACCAACCTGCCTTGTTCAGGCCGGCTTTTTGCAACCACTGCAACATGGGACCCGCTTTGATCGGACCGCCTGTTTGGCCAGGGCGACGTTTGCCTTCCCTGCCGTATCATATCGCGCCAGAGAGCACACAGCGTCCGAAACTATTTTTCCGCAGGGTAGGATGTGCAGGCACAGCAAATGGTTTTGCAAAATGCCCGGAGAATTCCAGTTCCTCTCCCAGAGAGTTGTCCTTTAAGGCGGCGCCACGATGCGGCTCAACGCCATCACCTTTGGTTTAGATTCCCGGAGTTTTGAAAGCTGGTCTTCGCGCCAGCCTTTCTTCTAAGACTTTAGTCGGCTTGGTACTCCCACTACTGTGCAGTGAAAGTGAAGTTTTTGATGTACAGGTAGCGTGTTGTCCCGAGCGTTTTGTAGCCGCCCCACCAGATGTTGTTCGTACCCCACAAATTCATGAGGATGTACGCCTTTGCCGTGGGGATATGCTGCGTGTGAACGGAAACCAGATGACCGTCAACGTAGAAGGAAATCGAGGAACTCGTCCACACAAACTTATAGGTATGGAAATTGGCATCGGGTGCAAGTAATTTTGAGGTTGACCACTGCTTGGCGCTTGTCCACAACCAGTTCGTCATCCAGACAGTGTTAAGGTCCCCGCCATTCTTGTTGCCAGAAAAGTCATCTCCGCCTTCTATCTCAAAATCTATTTCCGTTTGCGATTTGTTCACATAAAGGAAGCCGGCAGAGGTTTGGCCCGGTACAGCAGCCCCGATGCAACTGGGGCAGGTGGCGGTGGATGCCGTACGCATTGTCCACGAGTAGGTGCCATAACCATACAAAGCGATGGAGCGCACCTCGGCGCCGACGCTCTGAATGACGCCGTTCGTGCCCAGGTTCTGGGTAAGCTTTAACGTCAACATGCCTTGCGTCAAACTTACGTGAGACGATGAAAATGTTGAGCTATTTGTGCTGTTGCCGCCAGGTGCTGCCCCGGTATCAATCGTCCAGAAGCTGGAGTTGAGCTTTCCCGCGGTGAAATTGTCAGAAAACCCCGAAGCGCTGGCGAAAGCCGATAATGTCAAAATCACAAACAACAGTCTCATTGACTCTCCTTTCCCGAATGCCCTAACGCTCGAGAAGAACTCGTGTGGAAGGTGAACCTTCCGTGTGTGCTGCGAGTCAACTGCTGGTTTGTAGTGGCGCCTCGGTGCGAAGACAGGTGCTCCGAGTTAACTGAGAAAAGCAGAAAAGATTGTGTTAAAGCAGAACAGCAAGAATTCTTATGAGCCGTATGCAACAAAAAGCTTTGGCTCTCGGCCAGATGGCCTCTATTAAACGCGTGCTGGCGGAAAATTACTCTCAGTCAAACACACTAGGCGGATCTAAGGGAGTGCCTTAGCGGAGTGCGCGCAGAGGAAGGGCGGCAGTCCATTTAGCTTCAGGACTGGAAAGACATGTTCAGGAGGCAGCCAGGTTTTTCAACGGCTTGAGTGGGCCAAACTGCCGTAATCTCGCAGAACCTGCTAGGGGTGGGGTTTTCGCGGGCGTAAGAGCGGATGAGCCGAAACTTTTACAATTTTTCTTTCGAATCGGGCGCAGAGTTGCCGTGATGGTAAGCGTCACCGCTTGATGTCCAATTTCCCGATGCTAGAATCTGGGAAATTCCACTTTGCTTACGTGCTAATGACCGAGTTCGAAATTGACGAACTAAGGCGAGCATACCAGCTCCTGGACGTTCCCTATTCGGCGTCAGACCGCTCGATCAAGCGAGCATACCGGCGTATCACCAAACGATGGCATCCGGACCGATATACCAGCGGAACCCCGACTTACGCCCAGGCGACGCAGATGATGAAACTGATCAACGAAGCCTATTCGCAGATTGCGAATGCTCCGCTGCGCTGTGACGACGAACAGACTGCGCCGGCGCCTCGGAGGCAAAGGGATTCAGAGGCCCAGTGTTCAGCCGGTTCCGATGCGGGCAGGTCTTACACGCACAACCCTTATGTAGGCAATCCCTACTCGAATGGTCCTTACGTCAGGGATGTTGGCATGCGGCCGGGACGCCTTGGCTGGCGCTTCGGTGCGTGTTTTCGGTTCCTGGCCGGAGGCGTGTTCGGGGTTTACGTGCTCTGGCTGTTTTATGTCTTTGTGCGGCTCGATGGCCACCCGGTTGTGGCTTTCGTTCTGATGCTAGGCGGCTTTCTGTGCGGTGGTCTCGCCATGCTGCATTACGGCCAGAACCTGCGGTGGGGCCGCTGGTGATAGTACCGAGTTTCCCGTTCCCACTCCCCGGGCGAGGGACTCTCGCAGTTCCCCGCAGGTAACAATCCGCACCTTTGCGCCCAACGTTAGTGAATGTGCATCATGTTACGCATCCTCAGCGGTGACTCCGTTACGTGGTTCCGCCGGAAAACAGCATAGGGCGGCACGGTGGTTCGAGCTTTATAGGAGATTGCTGCAACCGCAGTCACAGTTCCGCTGACATGAACGAACTTAGCGACGGAAGGCACTCCCGCCTTGTTCACAAGGAACAGCATGTAGTAGCCAGGAGGGAGAAGATTGGAATTACTGGGTACGTTGGCAGAGTAACCGCCAGTCGCTGCCGTGAAGGTCAGGCCCACGAAACGCTGATCCATATCGAAAGAGTGAGTCACAGATCCAGCCTTCATGAGGACTATGGAGGCGATGTCCGCGCTGGCAGTCTGCACATTGAATGAACTGCCGTAGGCCACTGATGCCGGGGCCGAGCTTATGACCGGGCGTGTTGCGGGGGTGCCATCCAGGTTGAACAGGTACGCAGGCTTGTAAATCTCAATGTGATTTTCAAAGACGCCCTGATGGGGATTGCCCCCGGCAAGGAAAACAGTCCCGTCGGGCAGGAGCATTTGCACATTGTGATAAAGCCGGGGAAAAGCATTGGAGCCGGCAGAGGAGAAAGTATTTGTGGCCGGGTCGTAAAGTTCCGCTTTCAAACTCGCGGTGTTCGGATCCTCGTCCGCTGCGGAACCGGCTGAAACCAGCACCTTGCCGCTGGGCAGAAGGGTGGCTTCCATTTCAACGCGGGGCTCGGCCATGGGAGGCCCCTTTTGCCAGGCAGGAGACGTTTGTCCCAAATCAATGATTTCGGTTGTGCTGGTGGCAGGATTATCGCCGCCCAAAATCATTACCTTCGGATCGTAGTTGTTGGCCGGAGTGAGGGGCAGCAATACAGAGGATCCGTAGGTCCGCTCTGCCACCGCGCCACCGTAAATCGTCCAAGCCAGGAATGCCCAGGTTTGCTTGCTGGGGTCGAACACCAGCGTGGCCGAGGAGGGAGCGGAATAGAAGACCTGCCCACTGGGCAGCAGATGCATGCGGGGATAGAGTGGGAATCCAAATGTGAAAGTAGGATCCGTAATGCCGCTTGGATTGCCTGGAATCTCCGCTCCCCAGCCCGTGCCCGGAGTGTAGATTTCGCTGGTGTTGTTGAGGTTGCCGTTCTCATCCAGGCCGGAGGTGGTCATCATGCGCCCATCTCCCAGTTCGGTGATGGTGGGGTACCAGCGGCCGTGCGCAGTGTTCCCTGAATTGGGACCGTCGGCCACGGAAAACGTTTCGGTTGCAGGGTCAAATCTTGCGGAATTGGGCAACCCTGTAAAAGGTGTGTCCGAGGCTCCTCCCACCACAGCCAAAGCGCCATAGGAGGCGGTGCCGCCATTCATCAGGACCCTGCCGTCCTGCATAAGCGACATGCCATTGCAGAACATGTCCCAGGTGACGCGCTGAGTAGTGACCTTGCCGGCCTGCGGATCCCAAACGGCCGCTTCGTAATCTGGATTGGTATTGATGGGGAAAGCGTCGTTAGGATCATTTCCCGAGCCAGCCACAATCAGTACCTTGCCCGTATGCAGCAGAGCCGCATGAATGGGGTTGATGGGCATGGTATAGGGCAGCGTGGACCACTGGCCGTATTGCGACTTGGTCGAAGGGGCGCTGCTGGGCGTGGGATTGGGGGGAGGGGCTGGCGCCGGCGGCGGATCAGAGCTGGGGGGAGCAGAGGACGAACCTCCGCCGCCACAGGCAATGAGCGCGCACAGCGCCAGAGACAAAACCAGGGTAAGAAGGACGGTTGCTGCTTTTCTGCCATTCATTTTTTGCTCCCATGCTGCGTCGGTTCGCCGCTCAACTCACTTAGCGGCGACCGTTTCGCCCTGCACGGGGGAGGACAGGCGCGTTAAATTGGGGAAGAAGGGTGTGACCTCAAACGGCATCTTTTCCTGAGACGAGAGCAGATGAAGCGGCTTAGCTTTTAACATCTGCACTCGATTGCTCCACGGATCCACCTTGATCCGCGCGCCTAGAGGAAGGGCGGCGATCTGGTCCAAACGTTGCGGCTGCAGTTGGGGGGCGGAGCTGGCCAGCGTAAACATGCGGACGGTCTTGCCATATTCCAGGCTGTTGCCCAGGTGAGGCGTTATTAGACTCGGCAGGTTCTGCTTGCTGGCCTGCAGCGCCTTCAGAAAAAGACCTGCGGCGCCGAGCTTGGCCTTGTAAGGCGAATTGGTCAGCAACTCCACAGCTTTTGCATCCGCCGCCTCCTCATCGGCGCGGCTGCGGGCAAAATCCACGCGCTGAAATGTGTCCTGATCAGGAAAGAAGAAGCGGTCATTGAAAGCGAGTGATGTGTCAATCCGATGGCCAAGCACGATGTGGCCGAGTTCGTGGGAGAGAATCATGGCCAAAGAGGCTTCATCCGGCAGCACATCCAGCAGGCCCCGGCTGATCACGATGGTGTGCCCAATCGTGAACGATTCCAGCGGAGAAGTGAGCAGCACGCGGCAGCGCACGTCGGGCACAATGTCGAGCTTATTGGTGATGATGAGATTGTTCACGACAGTTTGCAGGATCCCATCCACCTCACCCACAGGCGCCAGAAGGCCGATGTTCTGCAGGTGATCAAGCGCGTTGTCTTCCGCGGCGCGCTCCCACATGCGCTGCGCTTCGACCGGCCCCGTGTCGCGGCTGGAATCGCTCTGGTCGCGCACGGTGTCAACCCGCATCTGCGTCAATTCTTCGGTGTGTTTCAGATGCTCTACGTCGTAGCCCCACAACCGTGTCTGCGCTTTGAAGTACAAGCTGCCGAAGGGCGGGCTGCTGCGATGCGAGTCGGATTCTTCGCTGTAGATGTACGCCGGCAGCCACATGCCGGGCTGAAGATTCAGGCGCCAGCTGTCGAAGTGCAGGTAGTAGCTGTAACGGGAGCGCGGAGTATATGTGCCGTTAAAACGCACAATGTTGAAGTCGCGGTCTTCAACCCAAATTCTTCCCGTGAACAGACCTTTGGGGGCGCGCTCCCTGGGCTGCACGTCAACCACGATGCAGCGTACCTCGCCAAGGAACTCCTGCCGGACGAAGTTAAAGTAGTAGTTGCTTTTCTGGAAGTTAGCATCGAGCATGACCATCTGGGCAAATCCGCGAGGCGAAAATTGCCGGGAGAAAGCCGCCCGGAATGGCGCCAGCAGATGGTGGCCGAGGCCGGGCTGCTCGTTTTGAAACAGCTGATCGCCCACCTCACCGTTTAATTGAAGCCGGCCCAGGAAATAGCGGTCGCTCACCGGCACTACGTTGTGGTTTTTGTCTTCACGCAAATTCTGAATGTAGGTTTCAACCAGCGGGTGCATGCGCTTCATATTGACGACGAAGGCATGCTCGCGCTCGACCACCCTGTCCACCATCTCGTCAAATGAAACCGGCGCCAGGATGGTGAAAGACGCCTTCCTGGTCACACCATAATTGCCGTAGATGGTGATGACGGAGTCGCTTCCGCCGACCGCGGTCTTGCTCATCGGAGTGTTTATGCTGAAGCCGGCGGAACTGGCGCCCGCGGGAACAGTGACGGTGGCAGGAAGCCAAATGCCATCAGGAGGATCGGCAGCCAGTGACACCACCACGTCAAACGGAACCGGCCTGTTCAACGTGACCGTACCGCGCAAAGAGTTGCCGGCGACGACGTTGGCAACATTGAAGGTGATTCCGCTGAGCGCAGGCCTCTCCGCGCCTTTGGCCACCAGGCCAGCGAAACATACCAGAAACGACAAGATGACTGCTTTCACCAAACGCATAGTTCCTTCCTACGAAGCAAGTTGAAAAATAATGTGTACGACTGCCGTGGAATCCACCGGCTG
The DNA here is from genome assembly GCA_035280085.1 of Terriglobales bacterium. Lineage (GTDB taxonomy): Bacteria > Acidobacteriota > Terriglobia > Terriglobales > Acidobacteriaceae > JAICWP01. Next base: position 13,189 of record DATEGM010000381.1, on the reverse strand, counting down.
GCCGGCGTGCGCCGCCGGCTTGAATTTGATTTGCTCAGCGGCTTTTACCGCTTGTTCGTCCAGTCCATAGCCCAGACCCTGCAGAACGCGAAGCACATGCACCTGGCCTGCAGCGCTGAAGAGCACTTCCAGGCGAACCTCGCCGTCAATTCCCTGCTTCCTTCCTTCTTCCGTGTAGGCGGGCTTCGGTTTGTAGAGGATTGCGACCGGGGTGCTCGTTGACTCTATACTGGCCGCAGGTTTGTGACTGTCTGATGACGCGTAGACTGCATCGAAGCCTGACTTCTGCACCGGGCCTCCGCTTCTGCGACCTCCGGTGGCGACGCCGTTGCCAAATCCAGCGCTTACGACCACCCCCGGGGTGGAGCCTCCAGACCCATTGCCACGCCCGGAGCCGCTGGGCAGATCGAACGCACCTGCGGCGGCGATGTTGGCGGCGACCACGGTCGGGTTGGAACGAGGAGCTACGCCTTCGGGATCGCCAAAGCCACCCGTCTGAACCTTATGCGCGGGCTCAGCCGTGGTTGGCGCCGCGGAACTTCCACTCGAGAAAGTGTCAAGTGCAACTACCCTGGAGGGCGCTGGCGTTGGAAGTTGTGGCAGACGACTTTCGACTTTGATTTCCGGAACCTTCATCTCAGGCGGATTCGGCTTGCGCACAGGCGCGGTCAGAACTGCCTTGGCGACCAGCAACGGCTTCATTACCGGCAGCTGGACGGCATTATTCACATGGAAGCGGGGGGCCGGCTGCGGAGCTGTGGGCGCTTCGGGTGTGTAACGCACCAGGCTGGTAAGCACGTAACGGCGCGCAGGCGGACGGAACTTGGGCGCCAGCGCGTTAAGAGCGAGCACAGCCACAATAAGCAGCAACTGCAAGCTCCAGCCCGCCGCGAAGTACTTGGAACGCGGCGGCTGCCCGGGCAACGGATTAAACAACGAATGCTCCATTCTTACTCTCCACCTGCCTTACGTACCCTGACCTTCAACGTCCCTCCTGCTGAAAGCTGCCAGTAACCGGCATTCAGCAGCGAGCGCGATCAACGTGGGGGCAGATAACCCCCATTTGGCCGACCAAAAAATCTGGCCATGAGATGAATAAGGCCAGAGATGCTTCCGAAACCGACATAATGCATGCCTACATACCTGCCTTTCTGCCCAAAAGATTCCAGCCACACCAGAAATTGATAAAAATGCTGAGAGTTCCCGCCGACTGACCGGAGTAGAAACGATTCTCGCGCAGATATCCAACCCCGAATTCCGTGTAAGTCGGCTCGTGGGTGAATGCGAACTTGAGCCCACTGCCGTATACAGCCTTGTTGTCCCAATCGAATCCCTTCGTATCGCGCGAGAATGTTGCCTGTACGTAGGGCACGAGCGCCGTTTTGCCGAACCTTCTAGCGACTACCCCCTGCGACACGAAAGCCTGGCCGATCCAGTTGCCATGCTCGACCGGAGATATGTTGCCGAACGCAGCCCACGTCGAACCGGGAAAGCGGTTTGCTCTTTCCGCGACCGACTGCCAGCCAAACCAGTCCTGAACGTACAGCACCATCCCACTACTTTTAAGGCTGTTGAAGCGGTCTTCGTACGTGTAAGCCGTGCCCGCGCTAACCAGGCCATGAGTTAAAGACTTGTTCAGCTTTATTCCTGCTTGGGGTTCGACTTTGTTGTTCCAGTCGTACCCTTTTGTGTCGAGCACCAATCCCACCGAGACGTAAGGGGTCAGCGATAGCGAGCCGGAGCGGCTGGCAAGCACCGCGGCATCCTGTTCCACGTAGGACTGGACATACCCGTTGCCATGCTCAACCGGGCTGAGATTTCCAACTGTTGTCCAGGACTCCCCCGGCAGCCCCATGCCATCAACTACGCTGCCCTGCAAAGCCGGCGTCGCTGCCTGCTGCGCGGCACAGAGCGGCATCAGCAGCAGCGTCGCCATGCAGCAGACCAATATGTTGCGCAATATGGTCATAATCATCATCAGAACAAGTATCTTGCGGCTGCGAACCATCGCCTCACGTGTTGCCGCCGGACGACTGTGTGCCAGTAGCTATATATAAAAACGGAACAATCAACAAAGCGCATGATCACGTAAAGTGGAGAGCAATAGAACACATCTTTGCGCCCATCACAGATTGCACAAACTAGCGACAAAACAATAAAAACCAGCCAGTCCAATCCAATTCCGAACAAGGCAACTCGCGGATAGAAAGTCAGCCACACTGGCGCCAGTAGGTACAACATTGAGAACAGCAGGCCTTCGCCCATCAGCAGCTTGAATTCCCAGTCGATTCTGTCCCGCCCGGTCCACAGCGCATACTTCTTACCCGTCTGCCATGTGCCTGTGTCCCAGCGATAGAGTTGCTTGGCGTAATCACGCAGAGTCCGTGGATCCTGAGTAGAAACCAGGGCATCCTTCTGATAGACGATCTTGCCCAGATGCTTGCGATGGAGCTGAATAGTGCAATCCATATCCTCGACGATTGTGTCGGAGTTCCACTCCAACTGGGCAAAGGCGGTACTGCGGAAGCTGGAAGCGCATCCCGGAGCCACCGTGATGACATTCATGTTGCTTTGGCCGGCCTTATAAATCGCATGCGACATCCAGTAGGCCAAAGAACGGTAAGCGGTAAGCCAATTGTGAGGAGTACTTTTCGCCCGACCGCAGACCGCCGCGACGGAAGGGTCTGCGAAAGTGTTGCGGACAACCGCGAAGTAATCCTCACAGACCTCGGTATCCGCATCCATCAGGCAGACGTAGCCGTAACGTTCCGTCAGCTGGAACTCCCGGGCGCCCCGCCTTATGCTGTGCGCCTTACCGATGTTCTTGGGATTCCGCAGAACATTTACCCCCAGAGCGCGAGCAATTTCGCCGGTGCCATCGCTGGAGCCGTCGTCAACTACGTAGACATCGGTGGCCGAGACGCCCGCGCGCAGAATGCTGCGCAACGTCTTCCCGATCCCGAGGCACTCGTCCTTCGCCGGTAGCAATACGCAGAGGTCGTTCATAACCTACCTCTCACTACCAGTTCGCCTGCGTCGAAGGAAACCGAGTAGACGCCGCGTTTGTCGGGATGAAGTTCATGGCCGCGCTGAAAGACGCGGCATCTCCCACCCGGACGAACACGGGTTTTGAGCACTACGCCGAGGGGAAACGGCTGGGGCGGACTCCAGGTGAAGCGCCCTCCATCCTCCACCTGGTGGGACTCGGCCACTTGCAGAATTCTTTGCGCGCGTAAGTAGGCTGCTACTTCCCCGAAAGGCGCAACCCACAGTCCGCGCTGCTCGGCGGCTTCCAGGTAATTCAATACAAACAGTAACGTGCGTTCCGGAATTGGCTCCCAGCCGGTGGACGCGTCGTCAATGCCATGCATCTGCAGCGTCGTCCAGGTTCCAGTGGACATCGCTTCGTCAATCCATCCCTGGTACACGGCCGGTTCGTAGCGGCTGTAGGTGGGCTGGCTGGGCAAGCTGTACCAGTCCGGATCAGCATCTGGGAGGACGTACAACAGGTCGCCACTGCCCCGCCAGCCGCGGGCGGCAAAGTCATACTTCTTCACCCAGAACGCAAGCCCAGCCGAGGTCTCCTCGTAGGGGTAGGCAAAAATGCAGACGTTAGTTCTGAAATTACTGTCCAGAAACTTCTTCGCATCTTCAACCTGGAGTTCTTCGCCTGCCTTGGTCAGGCTGGAAGGGTGTTCGTGGCTTACCGAGTGATTGCCAATTTCGTGTCCCTCAAGCTGCACTTTTCGCCAATCATCTAGCCGCGTGAGCTTGGAGATGGTGAGGAAAAATGTGCCCCGCAACTGCCGCTTGTTCAGCTCAGGAACAGCCTTATCTAGTTGCACGCTGTCGGAATCGTCGAAGGTAAGCGATACCGCAGCCTGGTGGTCATTCCATGGCAGGACGGTGAGTGCCGCCGCTTGTCCGGCAGACCGAGCAGCCAGAAGGGCCCACACCAATCCGAGCTGGAGTACTTTTTTCATGAATTTTAGGAGCAGAAACCCCACACAGATACTTGGCTACTAAAGGGGAGGCCCGCATGAGAGCACGGGCAATGCCACTAGAGGACTGCCGGCGGAGCAAGCTTCAAGCTAAACCCAACTTCAGGAACGAGGCCACAAGTTCCACTAAACAAACAGACTTACCCTCCCACCTCCTGCAAAGTTCGGAGATGCTTAGAAGTCTATGATTACCATTGGGCGAATTGTGGGATTACATTCGTAATTCGGTTTGCAAATGGGGAGCGACGGGCATTTTCACCTTGAGAGGTAAACATGTTCATAGCTGCTCCGACCCATCCGGATTGTGCTTCCAGGCTGCCCTAGGGGTGAGAAGCAGCGGCCTCCCTATCTGCAATGTTTTGCACTCCCCGCAGACCCGTAAGGCACCAAATGCCTCATCCGGCAGCGATTTGATGGAAGCCTGGTTGCACCATGCCTGCAACACATCATGGGCCGCGACTGGCGAGTTGACACACTTCGAGGCTATTTTCTGTTCCTGATGACAGTGGCCCACTTGCCAGAAGAAATCCTGCTGCGAATTGCCGAATATTTCTTTGGTTTCGCCTCGGCGCCGGACGGTTTCGTCTTTCTTTCCGGGATGACTACGGCCTGGGTCTATCTGCGGGTGCGGAACAAGCGCGGACCAGCAGCCATGCGCGCCAAAGCTCTGGAGCGAACGCGCGACATTTATTTCACGCACATGCTGTTACTCAGTCTCGCCATCCTGGCGGGAGTAAGGATGGGCGCGGCGTCGGACCGGTCTCTGCACCCCCTGCGCACCTTCGCCAGCGGCGCCGTGTTTCTTTATCAGCCCAGAATGCTGGATATCCTGCCCATGTATTGCATTTTCTTCCTCTCGATTCCGCTGACGCTGGAAGCGATGATGCGGGGCAAGGCGTGGCTGGTGGGCTTAATCAGCGGTGCGCTCTGGCTGGCCACGCAATGGGGCGTCGGCGATGCGGTCCCCGGGGTGGCCTGGATTGACCTGGGAGCGTTTAACGTGCTTGCCTGGCAGGCGTACTTCATTGCCGGGCAATATATCGGCTATCGCAAGGTGCTGGGTAAAACGGTGGTTCCCAGTAGCCGCGCGCTGCTGGCGGTCTGCGCGGCAATAGCGCTGTTTCTTTTCCTGCAGCGCCATTTCGGTCTGGTCACAGCCACATGGCTGCAATTCGTCGGCGGGCCGGACCATAACCCCATCCGCTTTGTGGATGCAGCCTGCCTGGCATACCTTCTTTGGCGCGTACCGCGAGCTTTGGATGATAAGTTGAAAGAGTACCGCTTGTTTCAGCTCTTCAACTTCCTGGGCCAGCATTCGCTGCAGGTATTTGCCTTCTCTATAGCCTTGACCACCACTATGGTCCACTTCCGCCCGTATTTCTGGAATCCGCTGCCCGAGGCCGGTAAAGTAGCGGTGGCCGTTCTAAGCGGGCTTACCCTGCTCATACCCGCGCGGCTGCACCAGATTTATCGGGAACGCCGCTCACCCAAGCGGGTCGCGCTGGCGCAGGTTCCGGCTCCCGCCGGCAACTAGCAGGCGCTATGCCTGTTGCTTCCGCTGGCTAATCAATTCAGTGAGTTTGCTGACCACGGTGGGGAAGGGGTCCTGTGCCTTCGTGAAAACGGCATTGGCGCGGTCCGCCAGGCCCTCCTGCGGGTTGGAGGCGCGCCGGGAAAGAACAACGATGGGGAGTGTGGAATCGATCTCGCGGATGTGACGCACCAGGGCTTCGCCATCCATGTCGGGCAGTTGGCCATCCAGGATAACGGCTTCAACCGGCTGAGCCGAAATAAGGGCCAGACCTTCGCGCCCCGTTTTGGCCGTGAGGACTGAATAGCCGCAGTTCTCCAGGATCGGCTTCCGCAGGGTTACCCCAGCAAGGTGGTCATCAATCCAGATAAGCGTACTCATAAGTGCGGTGTCCGCACGTCGCGAGTGTGAGGACCAGACGAAGGGCTTTTACAATGGCCAGATAAATAAGTATTGCAAACGATAGCCCTCAAGCTATGCGCCGTCAAGGCCCGAAAAAGGTGCACTAGGGTTACGGCGAGGAGTTCGGAGAGAGGGGTTTACTGCTCTCGCCGAACGCAAGTGCCAGAAATCAGTGCTGGTTAAGTAAGCCAGGACGCCCAGTCCGGCCGCTATGCCGCGGACTACGAAAACAGCGTGGTCGCTCCGAGATCCAGGAGCCGCAGCCAGCGATCATCACCCATGGAATCAGCCGCGCCAATTATATATGCAAGTGCTGGCGTCCCTGGGGTTTGCCTTTCGAGCTTAGCTGGGGGAGAGCGCCGAACTACTTCCGAGCTAATCCAAGGACGCTTAAAAAGAAACTGAAGAGGACAATCTGGCAGCCCAGGGTCAGGGCTGTGACCGAGGGCACTACAGTGCGCAGCATGGTGCCGGGGTCCAAGGGTCCGAAGCTGCGTGTTTTCCAAATGTGGACGGCATAGACGGAACTGGCAACCCCGCCGAATACCAGCAACGCACCGACGGCAAGCCCAACCTCCAGAGTGACAATCTTGAACAGGCGCTGGGCGCGTGGATCAAGCGGCAGCAGGCCTTCCGTCATTCCATAAACCTTGCTGAAGACGGCGAAGGCGACCGCCTGGAAACCAATGAGCATGGCGACCATGGCATAAAGCAAGGTATGCACGTCGAAAGTGATGCCATTGACCACCCTGGGATGAGGCAGCAGCCATACGCCGACCCCCAACCCAGCCAGCATGAGCAGTAGCCCAGGATAAAGAAACAGCCAGCGGGGGCTATACAGAAGCATGAAGCGAAGATGGCGCCAACCGTCGCGCCAGGTGCGCAGGTGCGGCGGCCGGCCGCGGCGGTCAGGAGAGAGGGTGGTGGGAACCTCAGCTACTTGAAGACCCATGAGGCTGGCTTTAACCACCATTTCGCTGGCAAACTCCATGCCGGTAGTGCGCAGGCCCAGTTTTTCGTAACCAGCTTTGCTGAAGCCGCGCAGCCCGCAGTGAAAATCACCGCATTGGCTATGAAAAAACAGCCGTCCCATGAACGACAGCACAGGATTCCCCAGATAACGGTGCAGGAGGGGCATGGCGCCGGGCTGAATGCCCCCGGCAAAACGGTTGCCCATTACCAGGTCATAACCGGCGCGCAACTTCTCGAGGAAACGAGGTATATGCCTGAAGTCGTAGCTGTCGTCGGAGTCGCCCATGATCAGATAACGGCCGCGAGCGGCGCCGATGCCGCCCATGAGGGCGTTGCCGTATCCCTTCCGCTCCACGTTGACAACACGCGCGCCCATGCCCCGGGCGATATTCTGGGAACCGTCCGTGCTGCCGTTATCGGCAACTACAATCTCACCGGCAATGCCCTCCTGCGCGAACACGCGCTGAATTTTTTCGATGCACAGCGGCAGGCTCCGGGCCTCGTTCAAGCAAGGCATTACCACCGAAACTTCCGGTAACTCAGTCTGGGGTGCGGGAGCGGAGAATGCCTCCAAGGGACGTGCCACTGAAGAAAGGCTCATAAAAATAACCCGTGATCGTGTGGTTCACGCCCCCACTGGCGCGAACAGTGCCGGCCCCGTCAGGGCCGGAAAAAGCGATAGCGCATCAGAGTCCAGATCGCATCCAAGCCATCTGTCCACTTGATCTTCTTCCCTGCACCTTTAGGACGTGGATCATAGGAAATAGGAACTTCGTGGATCCTTTCGCCCATACGGCAAACTTTGGCTGTAACTTCAGGACAGAACTCAAAGCGATTGCCCTGGAGCGGAATGCGCTTGAGCAAAGACGAACGAAACACCTTATATCCCGTAGCCTCGTCGCGAATATTGCAGCCGTAAAGAAAATTCGTAAGCCAGGTGAGAAACTTTGCGCCCAGAAAGAAACTCATCCCGCGTTGGGGACGATCCGGACGAACCCCATATACGACGTTGGCCCGTCCGCTCTTCAGCGGCTCCAGCAATGAGGGATAATCGGCGGGATCGTACTCCAGGTCGGAATCCTGGATGATGATGTACTCGCCCACGGCATGGCGAATGCCGGTGCGAATGGCGGCACCTTTGCCGCGATTCCGATCATGGAAAATGACCTGTACCTGGGGATCGTGCATCAGGCCAAGCAGCGTTTCCCGGGTGCCGTCGGTAGAACCGTCGTCCACCACAATAATTTCCTTGGGTACCGGAACCCGCTTCACCATTTCCAGCAGCGTCGCGACGCAGCGCGACTCGTTGTAGACGGGAATAATTACGGAGAGCCAGCCCTTGACCCCAGCCGCTGAACTTGCAGCGTCGGAAAAGACGGGATAGGTTTGGGCCGCCGACGCGGGCAAAGTCATTTTTCTGGCCTCCTGCAAGCAAACGCAGTCTTGGACACCAGGCAACTAGAGCAATCGCAAGACCACGGTTTCGCCTGCCAGAGAGAGGAAAACTTCAAGCTGAACATTCACTTACTGGCAATTGCCGCCCGGTTTCAGGATCGGAAACCACCAGATCGCAATTCTTTGCAAGGCCAGGGAAATTTACTTTCTCAACCCCCACCTCCGGCTAACGCGCGAGAAAGCCTTGCCTTGCCAATGCGCCTTTTCTCTTCCCGGGGGTGGCAATAAGTATACACCGACTTCGCCTGAAGACGGGCCCTGGCGGGCTTCCAGACAAACTGTGGCCCCCCTGGATACATACCGTGGCACAAATGTGCTATCGGGAAGCAGAGCAACACCCGGTATGATGTTGCTCTTGGGCATAAAGGCTCTTCCCCTCACAGAGAGAAATACCTTCACATAGCGAGCTGGGAAGGTTTGCGACAGAGTTCGCAAGGACGGATTTGTGGCTGTATCATAACGGTGATACGGGGACTCACGAAGATGATTTTTACTGAAACCAAGCTGAAGGGCGCCTACACAATTGATCTGGACCGCAAAGAGGATGGACGCGGCTTTTTCGCGCGCGCCTTTTGCCAAAAGGAATTTGAGGCACATGGACTCAAACCCACCATCGCTCAGGCCAACGTCGCTTTTAATCACAAAAAAGGGACCCTGCGGGGCATGCACTTCCAATTTCCGCCGGCGGCGGAGACTAAGCTTGTGCGCTGCACCCGGGGCGCCATTCTCGATATCATCGTGGATCTGCGGCCTGAAAGCCCAACCTATCTCGATCATGTGGCGGTTGAGCTGAGCGAAGACAACTCCCGCGCACTCTACGTTCCCGAGCGCTTCGCTCATGGGTACCAGGTGCTGCGCGACAAAACCGAGACCAGCTATCAGGTGGGAGAGTTTTATACGCCCGGCAGCGAGGGCGGGCTGATGTACAACGACCCGCGGCTGGGGCTCAAGTGGCCGCTGCCCGTCTCCGTCATCTCCGATAAAGATAAAGGCTGGCGGTTGCTGGCCGAGCAGGAGAGCGAGTTGAAGGCGCGAATGAGCCATTCGTCAGTGGCACTGGCCCGCTAAGAAGTCCAAAGTCGAACAGCCGGAAGGAATTGTCATGATCATTGTTGATAATGCGCTGAAAAAGCGAGAAGCAGAAGGCAGGCCCATTCGCGTTGGCCTTATCGGTGCCGGCTTTATGGGCCAGGGTCTGACTAACCAGATCACCAACAGCGTTCCCGGAATGCGCATGGTGGCCGCCTATGCCCGCCGCGTGGACAAGGCGGTGAAGGTTTTCGAGTATGCCGGGCGAACCGATGTTGTGATAGCAACCTCGCAGGGACAACTGGAAGATGCCATCCGCGCCGGCAAGCCAGTCGCAACCGAAGATGCTTTCCTGCTGGCCCGCTCCGGGCAGGTTGACGTGCTCGTGGACGTTACCGGTTCGGTGGAGTTCGGGGCGCACGTCATTCTGGAGGCTTTTAAGCACGGCAAGCACGTGGTGCTCATGAACGCCGAGGTGGACGCCACCATCGGCCCGATTCTTCAGGTCTACGCGGAAAAGTACGGGGTCATCCTTTCCGCCTGCGAAGGCGACGAACCCGGTATCCAGGTGAACCTGTATCGCTGGGTGACGGGACTCGGCCTTACTCCGCGTGTGATGGGCAACATTAAGGGCCTGCAAGACCCTTATCGCAACCCCACCACACAGAAGGGCTTTGCCGAGAAGTGGGGACAGAACCCGGCTATGGTCACCAGCTTTGCCGACGGTTCCAAGATCAGCTTCGAACAGTCGGTAGTAGCGAATGCCACCGGCTTCGTGGTGCAGTCGCGCGGCATGTCCAGAGGACGTGAATATCGCGACGACGTGATGAAGATAGGTTCGCTTTACAACATCGAGGAGCTTCGCCAGTTGGGTGGAGTTGTGGATTATGTTGTTGGCACGCCCCTGACCAAGGTCTACTGCCTGGCCGAGCATCCCGATCCCAAGCAGCAGCACTATCTCAGCCTCTACAAGATGGGAGAAGGACCGTTATATTCGTTCTTTATCCCCTACCACCTGGTCCATTTTGAAGTGCCGAACGCCATCGCACGAGTGGCTCTGTTCCACGACTCGGTGGCTAAACCGCTCGGCGGCCCGGTAGTGGAGGTGTGCGCCGTGGCCAAGCGCGCCCTCAAAGCGGGCGAGGTGCTGGACGATTACGGGATGTATATGACATACGGCGAGGCCGTTAACGTCGAGGAGATGAGCAGCAAGCGTTACCTGCCGGAAGGATTAGTCGAAGGCTGCAAGCTGAAGCGCGACATACCAAAAGACGCGGTTATCACGTACGACGATGTGGAGGTCCCGGCCAATGTTCTCGCTCAACAGCTCCGAGCAGAACAGTACCGCCACTTCCGGCGTGAAACCTGGCTTGAAGAGTTACTGTGTGTAGCCCCTCGTAACTGACGTGCAAAGCGCCCATAACGACCTCTGCCACGCAAACCCATTTCGCTTCGTTTTTGGTTTGGACGTGTGTTCTAACTGCAAGATCTTCGTCTCTAATCCCGGTGAGCGGATCATGAACGGTCAGCACCAACGAACGATGTTTTTCTTGATTTTGCTAATTCCTGTTGTATCTGCGACGGGGCTTGGGCAGTTCAAACGACATGGGCGACATAAATCTGTCCGTCGGCAATACTCGATAACGGATCAACAACCCACCAGTTACCAGTTCTATCCAGGTTCAATTTTCACCCAGCCATTACCACCGAACGTAGGTAAGTATCTGCTCGCTAACAACGGCTACGGCTACAGCGGCGACCAGATTGTGCAGCATATTTTTAACGATTCCTCGACTAACTCAGATTACATGCTGTTTCGCACTGAAGACGCCGGTGACGGCAGCTTCGGAGGGAAAGCTTTTCATTACTCCAATGAGTCTGACCCCATATACAAGGTCGTGAAGGTCGACGCCCCACCTGCCGATTCCACCTTCAATCCGGCCGGCAAGTACTTTCATCTGACCAATAAATCCTGCTGGAACGGCAAGAAAGGAGACCAATCGAACATTTGGTGGGACCAGTCTAGGGATATTGAGTCCGTTCCTGGTGGACGCGTCCTCGCGTCATACTACTTCGATAAGGGCCTCTACTGCTTGCCCGACAACCCATGCCACACAAAACACTGCGCCGATACTACGCCTGCGGCGCACCTGAAACTCTACTTCGCTCAACTGGGATATCCGGGTCGAAGTGATCCGTATGCTGGTAACCCTAGTTCCTGGGCCAGTATGGGCGTAGGACCTCCGGCAATGTTTTTGCGCGGCAGAGAAATCATGGAACAGACCATTAATCACGCCTTGATGGTCAACACCTCGTGTGAGGCGGACGCTAATTATGCTTATCCGGCAAAAGAACATGCGGGGGTCTGTGGAGTCTTGAAGCATACTGCACCCGACCGCGATCGTCCCGTAAACGGCAACCTATTCTGGATTGACACATCCTATAACTGTAACGCCTTACCAGCGTGGCAACGTGGTCTTTGCCTAACTATGCAACATTACGGCGCCTACCTCACCGACACGGGAGGTAATGGCAGCGACACGGGCATCTTCATCAGTAACAGTCGGGAGGGTCCACGCGCTTACACTGATGCTGGAATCCGTTATCCGCTGTTTGACTGGCTGGCTCCCCAGGCAAATTCAAATTGCAGCGGATCGCCAGTGAACCAGTGTCTGCTTTATGTTTTCAATATGCCTGGCTTGATAACCTCAAAACACACTTACCTGCATATCATTAACCCTTGCATCCCCAAGCAAATGGCAGGAGATCCACACGCCTGTGTACGCTGATGGACTGTGCCTCTCTGAACCACCGCTAGCCTTCGCTTGCAGCCGGCTTTAGAAGGGTTTAAAATCCCTATCGCTCCTTCAAGAAGCAGCATTGCCCATCCACGAAATTGCTGATCCTGACTGCTGCTGAGAACAATAAACACGCCCGCGAAAATAAAGACTAGAAGCACAACTGTTCCTCCAAGGGCTCATGATGCACGTTGCTCTCACAGTACAGGACCATCTGACGCTGCTGACAGCACGAGTTCGCACCCTTCCACACGCGGTGTGGTCTTCCGTCATCAACTGGGCAAAGGTTCCGGCATTGTCCATTGTTGGTATCAGCATAGGTCAACTCGTAGCTTTTATGCTGCTCATGCTAGGAGGGCATGCTCAACCCTACGTTGGGAACAATGCCGAGAAGATATATCTTCCCGCGGCCAGTCACATACTTGCCACCGGTAGTTTTGATGACCCTAATACCTACGCGTACAGCACGGAAGCACCGGGGTACCCGGTTCTCTTAGCAGTGCTTCAGAGAATCAGCACCGAGTATTATTTGCCCCTTACCGTCTCCCTACAGATGTTGCTCAACTGCTGTATTGCGCTTTTGCTATTACTCCTTGGCAACAGAATGAGTTCCAGCAGTGCAGGGTGGCTCGCGGGGGTACTTTGGCTTTTTTTCCCACCGGCCGTCGTCATTTCGACGTGGATTACAGCCGAGACCCTCTTTACGGCCCTGCTTCTCCTGGGGATGGTCTTGTGGATTCACAGCCTGTCCGGCCACGGTGCGGCAGCTTTTTCCTTTATTTCAGGTCTCATTCTTGGCGTGGCAACGTTAGTGCGTGCCTCCATTCAGTTTCTCCCAATCTTTCTATTTTTAATTGTTTTATTTAAGGGTTTCTCGAAGTGCTTACCGAAATGCGCACTACTGCTCCTTGGTGCATTTCTAGTGATTTTTCCCTGGACGTTACGCAACTTGTATGTTTTTGGTGAACCCATAATTGTTCAAACTGGGTTCGGTGCCGTCT
>DATEGM010000380.1:0-6152 GCA_035280085.1 Terriglobales bacterium | reverse complement strand
GCCGCGGGTCCCCCCGGGGGCAACAACAAGAAATCCTACCCGCGCGCGACGCACGGCCAAACGCACGCGCTAGGCGGAGTTTAGGAGGAACTTCCTCATGGCAGTAGAGCGGGTATCTGGCGGTTCAAGTCTGATTGACGTGCTCGACCGGGTACTGGACAAAGGCATTGTTATTGACGCCTGGGTGCGCATTTCCCTGGTGGGCATTGATCTGATCACCGTGGAAGCGCGCGTGGTGGTGGCCTCGATCGACACTTACCTGAAATACGCGGATGCGGTGGGTCTGACCGGGTTGGTGGCCCGCCCGCAATTGGCGGAAGCACCCGAGGAGGTGGTCGAGACTACCCGCCGGGTAGCCCGCGTGCCGCGAACTGGAGTGCGCCGTTAGCCGCAGTCAACACCGGGACCCGAACCCCATGGCTACGCCTCTTCTACGCAAGCAGCTCCCGGACCCCGGGAGCTTTGTCGAAAGGCGTAAGTCGGTGCGCGACTCGACCGCTCTCCGTCTCCTCTCCGCGGAGCGCTCGGAAGAGATTTTTCCCATCCTGCTCGAAGAAATCATCGCCCTGGGATTCCCGCGGGCGCTGGTCCTGGGAGTGGATTTTGAAAGCGGCGCGGTTCGGCCCGTCGCTGCCCTCAAATACCAGCCTAACCAGCTGCAGAAATTTAACAGCCAGCTGTGGGCGGGTGAAAATCCGCTGGTCTCCGCCCTCCACGCGCTGAAGCCGGCCCTCCTGTCCCCTGTTGGCGGAGACCGCGAGCCGCTTTACTGCCATCCCCTGCTCTACCGCAATCGCAATCAGTGCTGGGAAGCCGAACGCGAGCGGCGGCGGGAGTGCCTGGCAGTGCAGAACTTTCGTTCTCCGCACAAGCTGCAACTGCAGGAGCAGGTTTGCGCTTCCTGCGGCATGCGCGCCTATGCCGCCATGGTGGTGGTTCAGGTCGGCCGCGACCCCAAGGAAGGAGAGTTGCGCCAGCTGCGCAACCTCATCGAAACCGCCAACCGCTATCTGGCCCGCCTCTTCAAGGTGGAACACTACTACAACCGCATGCGCGATATGGATGTCACCATCTCGCAAATGCACACCGTCATGCAAAGCATGGCCGATCCGGTCATCCTTACCGACAGTCATCACCGGGTGGTTATGCTGAACCGGGCGGCGGAACGGTTCTTTAAGATGCCGGAAGGGGTCACCGAGGGCGGCGCCCGCGCCGTCGAGCTTAATAATCTCTACTTTTCGGCGGCGCTCTCTTCTATGGCTGTAAGCGGGGTTGAAAGCCACCGCGATCTCACCCTGGTGGACGTGATGGAGGGCGAGGAGGTCTTGTTCGAAGCGGTATGCGCCCCCACCTTCAGCAGCGACGGCGTGCGTACCGGCATGGTCACGGTGATGCGCGACGTTACCGATCTTCGCCGTGCCGACCAGGAAGTCCGCTCCAACCTGCAGAAGCTCCGGGATGCGGAGGAGATCGTTCGCCAGGACCGCGACCGCCTCAATCTCGTCATCGAGAATGTGGGCGATCCCATTGTGGTGGCCGACGGCGCGGCCAAGATGGTGCTGCTCGATCCCTTGGCCAAGGAATTATTCGGCATGGGCGACGCTCCCCGCCACCCCGCGGTGGTGCGCAACCAGGCCCGTCTGGATGCTTATCTCACCGCCTTCACCTTCTCCTTCGCCGAGAACCAGAATCGGCCGCTTCGCTTGCATAACCCTGCCTCTAGCGCCGAGATCGAATACGCCGCGCGCTCGGGAAAAATCTATGATGCCCGCGGCCAGGTGGCCTACACCGTCACCGTGCTGCGCGATCTGACAGCATGGAAGAAACTGGAGCAACTGCAACTGGAGCGGCGCATGCTGGAAGTGGAAAAATTCGCCGCCACTGGCCGGCTGGCTGGTACCATCGCGCACGAGATCAACAATCCCCTCGAAGCTATCAAGAATGCTATTTATCTTTTGCCTGGCAAGCTGAAGCCTCCCGCCGAGCCGGTATACGAAATTTTGAAAAGCGAAACAGAACGCGTCACCCGCATTGTGCGCCAGATGCTGGGCCTCTATCGCAACACCGATCAGGTTGGGCCTTTCGACCTCAATAGCGTGGTGGACGACACCCTGACTCTGTTTGCCCGCCAGCTTTCCACTGCCAGCATCACCGTGGACAAACAACTGGGCAAGCTGCCGCCCATCGTGGGTTCCGCCGACCAGTTTCGGCAAGTGCTTTCCAACCTGGTGGTCAATGCCCGCGACAGCATGGCCAAGGGGGGGCGCCTGGCCCTCCGCACCCGGCACGTGCGCGCCGCTGACGGCGTGCATGGCTCCGTCAATATACTGCTGGCTGATACCGGCTGCGGTATCCCTGCCGATATGTTGCAGTCCATCTTCGAGCCTTTTGTCAGCACCAAGGGCGAAAAAGGTACGGGCCTGGGGCTTTGGATCGTCAAGGGCATCGTGGAGAATCACAGCGGCGGAATTCGGGTGCGCAGCCGCCAGGGCAGGGGTACAGTATTCAAGCTCTCGTTTCCCATCGTTCGTTAGCCCGGGTTCCTATGCCGAAAGCCAAAAAGCCCCAGGTGCTGGTGGTGGAAGACGAAGCCTCCGTGCTTCTCACCTACCGCCTTATGCTGGAGGATCAGGGTTACGAGGTGTTTTGCGCGCTTTCCTCACAGGAAGCGGAAGCCCTCCTGGCCAGGAGGGGCTTTGATCTGGTGCTGTGCGATCTGTCGCTGGAGCAGAACCACACCGGGTTTGAAGTATTTGAGCGGGTTCGCAAGCGCGACCGCAGAGTGCCTTGTGTTTTGCTCACCGGCTACGCCAACCGCGAGACGACAGAGCGGGCCGAGCAGGCGGGCATTACGGTTTTTTTTAAGCCCATTGAAATTGATGAATTTTTGCACACCCTGAAAAAACTTTTGAGGAATGCGCATGGAAAACCGGCAGAGGCGAAGCGCGACTAAAGCCCCCAAGCGAGCTGCTAAAGCGGATAAAAGTGTGGCCGAAGATGTTCACGTTCGGATCACCGAGTTTCCTGTTCCTCCCGAGCCCGCTTCCGCCGAAGGCGGCCGCTATGTTTACGGCATAATCGAAGCCAAGCAGCCTCTCTCCTTCGGCAAAATGGGCATTGGCGGCGCCGGCGAGCCTGTCTACACGGTTAATTTTCAGGACATCGCCGCCATCGTGAGCAAGACTTCCGTCTACATCTTCGATCCCACTCGGGAAAACGCCCTCGCCCACGAGCACGTCATTGAAACCGTGATGAAAACTCACACCATTATCCCCATGAGTTTTGGCACGGTTTTCCGCACCGACAACGATATCCGCGAGGTCCTCCGCAGTATTTATGTCTCTCTCAAGGACGTGCTCAAGCAGATGGAGGGCAAGCTGGAGTTCGGCCTCAAGGTGAACTGGGACCGCGACCGCATTATCGAGGAGTTAAAGGATGCCGACGAAGAGATTCGCCGCTTTCACCAGGAGATTACCCGCAAGCACCTGCAGTCCACTTATTTCGCCCGCATGCAGCTGGGCCGCATGATTGACAAAGCGCTTTCTGAGCGCTCGGCGCAGTATGTGCGCGACATTTACGAAGCCTTGCGCGGGGTGTGCGTGGCTTCGCGCGACAACAAGCCTATCGGCGACAAGATGATCATGAACGCCGCTTTCCTGGTGGAACGCGACCGTGAGCGCGACTTCGATGCCGCCGTCAATAAGATCGCCAAGTACTACGGTGAATTACTTAACTTCAAGTACACGGGACCGTGGCCCCCATATAACTTTGTTAACATTCGCCTGAAGCTGGAGCGCGGCACCGCTTCCTAAGAACAGGAAAATCTATGCTGTTCATCGACGACCTGCTGCTTTCGCCCATTACCGGGTTCAAGTTCATCCTGCGCACCTTGCAGCGCGTGGCGGAGCAGGAGTACACAGACGACGCGCCTCTGAAGGAACGTCTGCTCGAGCTGCAGCTAAAGCTGGAAGAAGGCCAGCTTTCCGAGCAGGAGTATGTGGCCGAGGAAGCCGTCATCATTCGGCAGTTGCGCGAGTTGCAAAACCGTAAACGCGAATTGGCGGGTTTGCCGCCGGAAGAAGGTCCAGTTTCCATGTCTTCCAGGAACACTGGCTGAACCCGGGAGACGCGCGCCCGGGCGGCGCGCGGCGAGAACTCACGCCCCCAAAGTCTGCGCAACCTCCTGGGGAGTTTCCTACATCTTCTCAATCATTCCCCCGGAGCTGCCATTTGACTCCTGCTCGAAGCAAACGTCCATGGGTCCTGCTGGCGGAAGATGAGCCCGGCATCCTGTTTACCTTCAGCGCTATCCTGCGCCAGCAAGGCTATCAGGTGGAGACGGCGCGTACTTTTGCCGAAGCCCAGCAACGAATGTTGGCCCATAGGTACGACGCCATGATTGCTGATCTCAACATGGAGCGGGTGGGGATGGGCCTGGAACTGGCACGGCAGGCCAAGGAACTTGATCCCCCGCCGGCGGTGGTCATCTATACCGGTTACCCCACCCTGGATCAGCTTCGCGCCGCTTTGGCTTTGCACGTGGACTATCTGGCGCTTAAGCCCGTGGACCTCGAAGAAATCAAGACGGCGCTGCACCGGCTGGTCACTCGCCGCGCCGTCAGCCTGGAACAGACTCCCGCCTGAGGACCAGGGCCACGGCATCCAGCTCTGGTGTACAATTAGCATAATTACTTGGCCACCCTGTCGCCTGAATGTCGCGCAAACCCTCACTCCTGATCGTAGACGACGAAGTCAGCGTCGCTCGTACTCTGCAGATGGTCTTTGAGCAGGAGGGTTACAAAGTGGCCGCCGCCTACAGCTGTGCCGAGGCTCTGCACCTGCTGAACAATGGCGGCAGATACGACGCCATCATCACCGATCTCAACATGGAGCAGCCCGATATCGGCCTCGACGTCGCTCGCGCCGCCGGCGGCTTGAGTCCTCGCCCGGTGGTAGTGATCTGCACCGGCTACGCCAGCTCCGAGAACTCCCGCACCGCCCTGGAACTCCGTGTGGATTACCTGGCCACCAAGCCGGTGGACCTTAAGGAACTGGTGCCCGCGCTTAACCGCATGCTTTGCCACCGGCGAGATCTGAGGGTTTGGAAATGAACGCCCGAACCTCAACCCCGCCCAAAAATGCCCTGGTCGTAGTCTCTGACCTGCAGGCGCTTACCGCTTTTCAGACGGCTCTGACCAGCAAGGGCTACGTGGTTATCGTGGCTCGCGATCTGCCCACCGCCCTTCTTGCCACCACGCAGCACTATTTCGATTTAGCTATTGTGTCCTCGCGCCTCGGTGAAGGTGGTGACGGCTGGCCCTTAGCCGGAGTATTGCACCTGGTGTTTCCTCGCGCCTTCATCGCCGTGCTCACTCCCGGCGAACCGGATGTGGTTACCTTCCAGTCAGCAATCAATAACGGCGTCAGCGAGATTTACGACCAGGCGAAGGGGCCATCCGAAGTCGTCAGCAATATACTGTCTCACGCCAACGCAACCAACGGTGGCGCCACCAGCGTGCAGTAGAAACCGCGCGTCAATTCACTGAAGCTGACAACTGTAGGACTTCGTCCCTTCTTCCCCAGGCCTGTGCTGCGCTATTTACTTGACTGCAAAGCCGCACTGTATCACCTTGTCTCCAGCACCCCCCTTTCATGACCTTGCGCTCAGGATTGTTTGTTGCCGCCGCCTGCCTGCTGCTCGGGTACCGCGTTCTCCTCTTCTGGGTGAGGCGAAAAGACCAAAAACTTTTTCTGGCGGACCCCGCCGGCGATCGCTGGAGTTTGTTTGCACTTCTCCTGGCGAGTTTTCTTACCCTCTTTGCTGAGTTGGCTTTTATCCGCTGGCTGGCGGTTGAAGTTCGGGTATTTGCTTACTTCAAAAATCTGGCGCTCTTGCTCTGCTTCCTGGGCTTCGGCATCGGCTGCGCCCTGGCCCGCAATCCCATTCGCTGGCTGACCTCCGCAACCGCGTTCGTCGGGCTGCTGCTGCTCGCTCGCTGGCCCCATCAGACCGCCATGGAAAGTCTCTCGCAGAGCCTGGGAGCCGCCGCCGACCTCAACATCTGGCGTGCCGGAGAGGCCTGGAATTGGGGACGCTTTCTGCCCGCGGTGGCGCTCGCCGGGCTGCTTCTACTGCTTTTGGTATGCGTCTT
>DATEGM010000379.1:0-3672 GCA_035280085.1 Terriglobales bacterium | reverse complement strand
CCAATGCCTTCCACCTTGTGCGATTCGCCCTTGGGGCCACCGCCCAGCACCGAGCCCTGGCTCTCCACCACGCAAGCGCGCACCTCGGGCAGGCGTTCCTTGAGGAAACGCGCCACGCCGGTGAAGGTGCCGCCAGTGCCCGCGCCGATCACCACCGCGTCCAGGCGGCCTTCCACCTGCTCAAAAATTTCCCGGGCGGTGGTGCGGTAATGGTAATCAGGGTTGGCTTGATTTTCGAACTGGCCGGCGAGGAAGGAATTGGGAGTGCGAGCAGCCATTTCGCGCGCCCGACGTATCGCCCCTTCCATGCCCTCGGCGTCCGGAGTGCGCGTGACCTCGGCGCCGAGGGCGCGCATGAGCATGACCTTTTCCTCCGAAAAACGCTCGGGCACGAACAGCGCCACGCGGTAGCCGCGGTTGATCCCGATCAGCGCCAGCCCAACGCCGGTGTTGCCTGCCGTGGCCTCAATAATGGTGGCCCCGGCGGGCAACAGGCCCTGCTCTTCCGCCCGCTGAATGATGCCAATGGCGGCGCGGTCCTTCACGCTGCCGCCCGGGTTCAGGTACTCGAGCTTGGCATAAACCTCGGCCGCGCCCCGGGGCACGACCCGGCGCAGGCGAAGCATGGGCGTTTCGCCCACCAGGCTGGTGATGTCGTCGGCCACGCGCAGACGGGTGCTTTCGGCGGTTTTCATGGGCAAACTACAGACTATGGGAGTGGCGTGGTGACGTCAATCGTCTTGCGGGTGCAGCTCTCGGCGAAGCCGTACAGGAACAAAGGCCGGGTCTGACCAAGGTTGCGATTTACGCATCCCTGTCCAACTCCGGCCATGGATCCTCACTTACGGCTGTCGGCGCCTGCGGCCTGTGGCGCTGCGGCCTGATCAAACAGCTTCACTGCCAGCGCGCCATGCGTCACCGCAGCTCCGGCTCTAAGCGCCGCGGCCAGCATTGCCGTTTCACTGACTTCTTCGCGGGTGGCGCCAGCACGTTTGGCCGCGCGTGTGTGCACATCCAGGCAATATGGGCACTGGGTGGTGCAGGCCACCGCGATGGCAATCAGTTCGCGATATTTCCTGGGGATCGCGCCGTCGTCGCGTCCTACAATCCTGTCGAACTCCACGAAAGCGGAGAATTCCTTGGGCGCCAGTTGTTTGAATTCGCCCAGTCGTTTCAGGTCATCAGAATCGTGATAATGCATCTCTCCTCCTGTGTTTCCTGCTTTAGTATCGGACGTCTAAGCTGGTGAGAAATTGTTAAGGTGCAGGTCAGAGTTTACCTTGAGCAGAAAGCCGTGAGGATTACTGCGCGGCTGCCCGTTCGCTCCCGGCGTAGTATCCGGTGCGCGTGCGTACTTGCAGCTTCTTGTAGCCGTGGGCGTGCGCGATCACCTTGATGGAGCGGTATCCGCCCTGGCTCTGGGGCCTTGTCGGGCGGTATCCAATGGTGTACTGGTTGCGAATGTCGTGCGCTACTTCCTGGGTGATGCTGTCAACCTCATTCAGGTCTTTGGGGAAGAAAGCCACTCCGCCGGTGTCTTCGGCAACCGTGGCCAGGGCCCGCCGGGCACGCCGCTGCCTTTCGCCGCCCAGCAGCCCGATGGTGTAAACCGTGGGACCATTCTCCGCCTGTAGCCGCCGCACCGCCTGCTCCAGCGACTCGCGGCTGGCGTTATCCTCGCCATCGGTGACCACCAGCAATACCTTCTTCTCCAGCCGCGCGTTCTTCTTCAGGTGGTCGGCGGAGGCCACAATCGCGTCATACAAAGCCGTCCCACCGCGTGCCTCGATTTTCTCCAGCGCGTCCTTAAGTTGCGGAACGCTGGAAGTGAAATCCTGGTCGAGGTAGTACTCATCGTTGAAATTGACAATGAATACTTGATCCTGAGGATTGCTGGAGCGCACAAAATTCACCGCCGCCTGGTTCACCGCCGGACGCTTATCCCGCATGGAGCCGGAGTTATCAATCACAATGCCCACGGCCACGGGAATGTCTTCGCGGCGAAAGGAAGTGATGGTCTGCGGTACCCCATCCTCGAAAATCTGGAAAGCGCTTTTATCCAGGTTGGTGACCATGTGGTCGTGGTCATCGTAAACGGTGGCGTGGAGCACCACCTCTTCCACGCGGGCACGGAAGACGTAGACGCCGTTGTTTTCACCTTCCGGGTTGCCGGGTTGCTGCTGGCCTTGCTGCGCGCCGGCAGCACCACCCTGCTGCGTCTGCACCGGCGCAGGCGGGGGCGCGGGGGGCGTGGAACTTGGCGGCGGCGCCGTATTGGGCGCCGCTTGCGCCCAAGTCCACAGACTCAGGCCCAGCACCAGCAGCGGTAAAAGCAGGTAGCTACTCCGTCGGCGCATAGTATCCCGTTTTGGCATAGACGTGCAGCGGCGGCAGGCCCTTGGGCGGATTCAACTTGACCTTTATTTTATGCCACTTACCATCGTGCACTGCCTTGGTTGGACGATACCCCAGCACATATTGGTTGCGCAGCTCTATGCCAATTTTAGTGGCTATGTCTGGCAGTTCGTTGGGATTATCTATGGTAAACGTCCGTCCACCAGTCACATCCGTCACTTCAGCCAGCAATGACGGGCCCATCCGCTCTTCCTGGGTACGGGGGGTCTGGTCGAACAGTCCAATAGCGTAAATCTGCACGTCAGCTTCTTTTATCAGGGAATTGATTTCGCCCTCGGTGTAGCGGCTGTGATTGTCACCACCGTCGGAGATGATGAGCAATGCTTTGCGGTCATAGCGGGCGTTGCGCAGCTTAGCCACGGCCAGATAAATGGCGTCCAGCAGCGCAGTGCGCCCCTTGGGCGAGGCGGTTATCAGCCGGCTCTGGATGTCTTCCACTGAATTGGTGAAGTCGGAAAGCAGCTCCGGTTCGTCGGAGAAGCTCACCACAAAGAACTCATCCTGGGGATTGGCGGTCTTGAAAAATTCAACCACCGCTTCCTTGGAGCGGTCTATCTTGTTGCTCATGCTGCCGCTGACGTCGAAGATCACGCCCAGCGAAATGGGAGCATCCTCGCTGGAAAAGTGACGAATTTCCTGTTTCTCCTTGTTTTCAAAGAGTTGGAAGTTGTCCTTCTCCAGCCCCGTGACCAGCCGGTTCATGGGATCGGTAATGGTGACCGGAACCAGTACCAGGTCCACGCGGGCGCGGAACGGTCTCGTATGGGTATCAAGGGAGGGATCTATGGCCGGCTTTTTGGTTTCCGCGGGCTTGGCGCGGGGGGTGATGTGAACATCGTCTTCGGTACCGGCCTGTGCCGTAAGGCTGGGTGAGGCAAAAAACAACAGCAACACAACCGCGACCACAGGGAGCAACCAGCGGGCTTTCGCCACAGGATGCAAAGCGTTACGGTCTACGACAGGTAGGTTCACAACTCGACCCAGGGAAACAAACCAGCCCCGCCCGCCGCTAGAATTGCGGGCCATAGCGACCTCTTTTGAGGCGATAGTACCACAGCTTGGCTCCAGCTTAACGATGCATTCCCCCTGTCTTTGGGATGTGGTGCGCCCAGAAATTGGCGCTTCTTTTCTTCTTGTTACAATTCCAAGCACAGCAAAGCTCTCATGGCAAAGATCTTCCCTTTTCGCGCCTTGCGCTACGACCCGGGCCGTGTCCCTCTGCGGCAGGTTGTGACCCAGCCTTACGACAAAATTACG
>DATEGM010000378.1:0-14858 GCA_035280085.1 Terriglobales bacterium | reverse complement strand
CTACGCGCAGACGGACCAAATCCTGGGCGACTACTTCATCCAGAACGTGCCCGACGGCGAGTACAAGGCGACCATTTGGCACAATGGAAAGACCACGTCGCAGGTGGTCAAGATCGCGGGCAACACCAAGGTTGATTTCAGCCTGGGCAAGTAAGACAGATTTTCCTCCCGGTAGACGAAAGGCGCGGAGCCCCAAGTTCCGCGCCTTTTTTTGTCGGCCACAGAGACACCGAGGCACGGAGAAATCTCAAAGAATGATCCTTTCCCGCCGTGTCTTCGCTTCCTGTTGTCAGATTTGGTTCTGCTTCATGCCTCAAAGTTCTCCTTTGTGACCGCCGTCACAGCCGGCTGTGACAAGAGTTACAGCCTTATGTGCGTCGCAAAGCGACAATTCCTCCACATTCGTAAACGCGAGACTCGGGGTCTCGATTCAGTCAACAGCTTGGGGAGGCGTAAGCCTTCATACTTCACGGTAAGGAGTGCCGCGTGCGCCGTTACATGATCAGCAGTCTCGTCATTCATCTTCATGATTCGCAAAAGAAGGAGAGGTCAATGAGAAAAAGCACCACACTTTGCCTGTTTGCGCTGTTCCTGTCCTTTTTCCTCGCGCCCAGGGCAATGGCGGTCCCCAGCTATGCGCGGCAGACCGGATTGTCGTGCAACGGCTGCCACTACACGCCACCGGAACTGAATCCTGCGGGACGGCTTTTCAAACTGTACGGCTACATAGACAAGATGAAGACCGGCGGCATTACCGCCGAGCAGGATAAGCGGCACGCGGGATTGGACCTGCTTTCTGTTCTGCCTCTTTCCGCCTGGCTGGAGACGTCGTTCACCAACACCAAGGCTCCGCAACCCGGCACCCAGAATGGCAATGCGGAGTTTCCTCAGGATATTTCACTCTTCCTGGCCGGAGCCTGGTCCACCCACATTGGCAGTTTCCTGCAGGTGACATACGACACGCAAGGCGACCACTTCAGCATGGACAACACCGATATCCGCTATGCGCGGGTGAAGAAACTGAACGGAAAGGAATGGGTGCTGGGGGTGACGTTAAATAACAATCCCACTGTCGAAGACCTGTGGAATTCCACTCCCGCCTGGGGTTACCCGTTCATCGCCAGCGACGTGGCGCCTTCGCCCACGGCTACGCCCATTATTCAAGGCACCCTCGGGCAGGATGTGGCCGGCATA
The DNA here is from genome assembly GCA_035280085.1 of Terriglobales bacterium. Taxonomy (GTDB): domain Bacteria; phylum Acidobacteriota; class Terriglobia; order Terriglobales; family Acidobacteriaceae; genus JAICWP01. The sequence goes on along the minus strand of DATEGM010000378.1, from coordinate 13,664 downwards.
GGCGGCTATACCATGTGGGACCAGCACCTGTATGCGGCGGGTACGCTCTACCGGTCCGCCCACATCGCCGCTGCTTCTTACCCCACGACCGGGGAGGGTTTTGGCTTTAACATCCGCGGGGTGGCCCCGTACTGGCGCGTAGCCTGGCAGCAAAATGGGCTGAAAAATAATTTTGAAGTCGGCACCTATGGCATCCACATGACCTCTACCCCCGGGGCAATTATCGGTCTGGAAGACACGTACACGGATGCCGGAATTGATTTTCAATACGACCGCACGATCGGTAAGGACGTATTCTCCTGGCGCGGCACCTACGTGCGGGAGAATTCAGACCTGGTGGCGACCCTAGCCAGTGGGTTAGCGGCTGTGGCCGACCATCATCTGAACGCCTTCAACACCAACGCGGAATATCATTTCGGTAACCGCTATTCCGCGGCAGTGGGATGGTTCACTACCACCGGCACCCGCGACCCGCTGCTCTTTCCCCAGGCGGCGGTGACAGGCAGCGCCACCGGCAGCCCGCAGAGCACCGGCTACAGCCTGAATTTCTCCGTGTGGCCGGTCCAGAACCTTGACCTGGGAGTGCAGTACACCGGCTATACCCGCTTCAACGGCGCCGCCAATAATTACGACGCCGTTGGACGGAATGCCGGCGGGAATAACACGGTGTACCTGCTGGCACGGTTCATTTTCTAGCACAACGCGTAGCCGCAGAGACTTGTTTCCGCGGCTACGCTTTCCTGGTAGAAGTAGTTGGTAGTCATTAGTTGGTGGGTGTGAACTGGCGAGCGCTGGCAAGCCGATCCTCAGCGGCTGAAGCCGCAAGAGAACTGATGTTTCACGGCACGGCTGAAGCCGTGCCCTTCCGAAAACCTATCTTGGAAATTACTACTGACTACCAAATTGCATCTCCTACCAGACAACGCAACGGTCCTTGCGCACCAGAGGCGCACTTTCCTTGCAATGGAATGCTTCCTGGAATTGCGGCATGTTCACCACCACGCCGTTGATGCGGTACTGAGCCGGCGAGTGCTCGTCGGTCACCGCCCGCAGCCGCAGGTTCTCCGGGCGCTCATTGGAGCAATCCCACTGCGCGAACCCAACAAAGAAACGCTGCTCAGGTGTCAGCCCGTCACGATCCTCCGGCTTGCTCCCCCTGGTGGCCGCCTGCCACGCCTTGAAAGCCAGGATGGTGCCGCCCAGATCAGCCACGTCTTCGCCCAGCGTCAGGCGGCTGTTGATCTTGACGTTGTCCACGATGGTGTACCTAGCGTACTGGTTGGCCACACAGCTGGTGCGGCGGTTGAACTCGGCTTCGTCCTGCTTAGTCCACCAGTCGCGGAGATTGCCGCGCCCATCAAACTTGCTGCCTTCATCGTCGAAGCCGTGCGTCAGTTCGTGTCCGATGGTGGAGCCGGTGTCGCCGTAATTGGGGGCGTCGTCCATCTTAGGATCGTAAAGCGGCGGCTGGAGCACGCCGGCAGGAAAGTTGATGTCATTCATCTGCGGGTTGTAGTAAGCGTCCACAGTGGGCGTCGGCATCATCCATTCGGTGCGGTTGGGCGGCTTACCGATCTTATTCAGCTCACGCCTGGATTCGAATACCGTGGCATGCCCAACGTTCTGCAGAAAGTCGTCGTGGCTGATGCCCACGGAGCTATAATCGCGCCACTTGTCGGGATAGCCGATCTTGTTCACGATGCTGTGCAGCTTGAGCAGGGCCTGCTGCCTGGTCTGCGGGCTCATCCAGGCAAGCCCATTGATTTCCTCTTCCATGGCCTGCTCAATACGCTGCGTCATCTCCAAAGTGCGCTGTTTCATTTCCGGAGTAAAGGTGCGGGCGACGAACTCCTTGCCCAGCGGATCGGTCAGGTCGCGATTGGTGAAGTGCACGCACTGCTTCCAGCGCGCCGGCATCTGCTGCACACCGCGCAGGGTCCGCGAGTAAAAATTGAAATCCTCTTGCACGAAAGTAGAGGAGAGGTAGGGAGCGTTTTCATGCAGCAGCTGCCAGCGAAAATAAGCCTTCAGATCGTTGAGCGAAGTCTGGGAAAGAACCCGGTCCACCTGCTCATAGAAGGCGGGTTCGGCAACGTTGAACTGGCTGAGTTGAGGATAGCCGATGGCCTGCAGATAGACGTTCCAGCGGAAATGCGGGGTCAGCGCCTGCAATTGCCGGCTGGTCATCTTGTGGTAGAGCTTGTAGGGATCGCGCTGCTCGACACGTGTGAGGGAGGCTTTGGCTAGTTCCGTTTCCAGACGCAGGACCGTCGCGGCGTCGTGCTGCGCGGCACCCGCTGCTTCGCCTGCCAGTTGCAACATCCTGTCGACGTGGGCAACGTATTGCCTCCGAAGTTCCTGCGACTTGGCGTCCGTCTTGGTGTAGTAATCGCGGTCAGGAAGGCCGAGGCCGCCCGCCAGGGCAAAGGCAATCACCTGATCAGAGTTGCCCAGGTCCTGGTCGGAGGTGAAGCGGAAGAGCGCGCCGCTGGGACCGCGGCCGTACTCATACACGCGAGTAAGCAGATGTTCGCCGCCCAGGTAGGCGGGAATTTCGTCCTTGGTCTTCAGCTCAGCAATGCGCTGCAGGCGGGAGTGCAGCGGCACCAAACCAAGTTTTTCAATGGCGGCCGTGTCCATGCAGGCGGCAAAATAATCGCCAAGCTTCTGCTGATCGGCAGTGCGGCCAACCGTGTGCTGCGACAAATCCTGCAGTATGCCCCAGAGGAAGCGCTGATTGTCCTGGTAGAGCTTGCTGTAGACGGCCCAGGAAGCCTGGTCGGGAGGAATGGGATTCTTCCTCATCCAGCCGCCGCAAGAGTAAGTGTAGAGGTCCACGCAAGGATCCACCGAGCGCTCCATGGAAGTGGGGTCGAGGCTGGGAGAGTAGGGCAGGGCAGTGAGTGGACGATCTTCCGTGGTGGAACTGACGCTTGCCTTACCCCTGCTCGATGCTTGTTGTGCTCGCATAATAGGAACGGCAATTCCGATCAGGAACAAAGCCAGCAGAGTTCTACTCACAAGAACAGTTCTCATCAGTTTGCTCGAAAGGGCCGCTGGACGCGGCAACGAACTTCGCAGTGTACCTCAACTAACCTGCCACCTGTCAGCGAACCACGACCTCAACCGGTGCAAAAGAGGAGGTTTTGATGTGGTGTTCGAAACGCAAGGTCCTTCGATTCGCGCTTGCCGCGTAAACTCGGCAAGCGCTCGCTCAGGATGACATTCCAAACCGTATTTTCTCAGTGTCTCTGTGCCTCTGTGGTGGGTTTTTGGTTTTCAGACTTTCTCAGCCTTTTCATAGATGACCAGTTCGCCTTCGCCGCGCAGGTCTTCAGGGTGGTAGCGGGGAATGGGGAATTCGGCCTGCTTGAACTCGATGGGAGCGGCTTTCTTGGGCAGCAATCCCAGGGCGACAGCCACCCCATAGATGATGGCCTCCGGGCGCGGCGGGCAGCCGAGGATGTAGTAGTTCACCGGGATGACCTTCTCCACCGGTCCCAGCACGGAATAGCTGTCGAACCACATGCCGCCGCCGCAGGCGCAGGAGCCGATGGCAAACACCAGCTTGGGCGCAGGCATGGCTTCATAGGCGGCGCGCAGGGCGCGCGCGGTGGCCCGCGTGGCGGGACCCTGGCACAACATAACATCGGCGTGGCGGGGCGAGCCCACCAGCTTGATGCCGAAGCGCTCGGCATCATAGTAGGGCGTAAGCGCGTTCAGCACCTCGATGTCGCAACCGTTGCAGCCGCCGCTGTTGGCGTGGTAGACCCACAGCGACCGGCCAAACATTTTTTGGCACAGGTTCTTCAGCATGGCCGCTACCAATCCATTTCGATGGCGATGTCTTTCACCGCCGGCTCATTTTCCTGATACGCCCGGGCGCCAAATATCCACCGCTGGTTTTGCAGGTCATCAAAGCGGTAGCCCGTCATCTTCAGTTTTTCCAGCGCGGTTTCATCCTTGAAGCAGCGCCCGCAGCGCTGGCAGGTGGTCATAAAGAGCTCCAGGCGCTGCTGGGCGTCGCCAATGTTATCGGTGCTGGTTTCGAATTCCTGGCTCATGGTGATGGCTTTTTCCGGGCAAACTTCGGCGCAGCGGCCGCAATAGGTGCAGCGGCGGCCCACATACTGCAGGATGCGCAGCTCCTGGCAGACGTCGAACACCAGAATGCACCGCGCCGAGCAGTTGTTGGCGCACCCGCCGCAGCCCACACACTTTTCGGCGTCGAACACCGGACGCCCGCGAAAAGTTTCAGGAACCGCATGTCCTTCCGGCGGATAGGGCAGAGTCACCTTGCCCGCGCCCAGGCAGATCAGCGTTTCTTCGAGTTTGCTCAGCAGCGAAATAGTCTCATCTCCTCAATAACCCAACGTAGCCAGCACCAGGGCCACAGCAGAAACCCCGAGCAGGCCGGCGAAATAGCGCAAGGCATGGTCAATGCGGTACCGCGCATGTGTGGCCGCAATCACGGTCACCAGCAGAACCATGACGGAGACCTTTGCCCAGAACAGCAGCCATCCCACGGGGAAGGGCAGCTGCGCGCCCCAGGGCAGGAAAAGGGCGGCGAAGAGAGAGCTGTAAATAATCAGCCGCGCCATCTGCGCATACTGAAACAGCGCCAGCTTGGGGCCGGAGTACTCCAGCAGCGGTCCTTCCATCAGTTCCGTCTCGGCTTCACAAATATCGAAGGGCACGCGCTGCACGAATGCCTGGAAGGAGAGCAGCATCACCGCGACCATGATCAGCCCCGACCAGGGGAAACTGGTGGCGGCGTACACCGAGCCATTCAGCACCGCGTTCAGCCGCAGCGAGCCGGCGTGGAGAGCGCCCACAATAATGGCCACGGCCAGCAGCGGCTCCAGGGTGATCATGGTCATCATTTCGCGGCTGACGCCAATCAGGGAGTACGTGGAACCCGCCGCCATGCCCGCCAGCAGCGTGCTGATGCCGCACAGCGTGAGCAGGTAGATGAGCAGGATGACGTCTCCGGCCAGGTTCATGGGAGCGCCGAAGCCCATGGGCAGGAGACAGGCAACTGCCAGCACTGTAGCCAGAGAGAGGAGAGCGACGAAGCGCTGCATGCCTGGGATTTCGCCGGATTCGATATCTTCCTTGCCCAGCAACTTCAGGAGGTCGAAGTAGGGCTGCAGCAGGGGCGGCCCCTGGCGGGATTGAATACGGGCGGTGAGTTTGCGTACCACGCCTTGCAGCAAAGGCGCCAGCGCCAGGACTGCCGCCAAATTCAGCATGCTGCCGAAAATCGCCCACGCCACCTGCATTGCGCTATCTCCTTCCCTGGCTTAAGGCCAGCAGTTCCTTTTGCGACCATGTCTTTCTCTCGCCCGAACGGAGCTGAATAGTTTCCATCCGGTCGGTGCAGGAAAAACATGGGTCAATGCTGCCCAGCGATATGGTCATGTCGGCAATTTGCTGGTCGCGAATCATGGCCGGCACCGCCTGCAGGTTCTGGTAAGTGGGCGCCCGCACCCGCCAGCGCCGCGGCCGGTTGTTCCCTCCGGTGATTACGAAGTGATGGCTCTCGCCTCGCGGCGCCTCCACCGACGACAGGCCAATCCTTCCTACGGGCAGCTCGTCTTTGATTTCCAGCTGCAGCGGCCCGGGTTCCATTTTCTCCAGGCACTGGCGAATGATGGCGATGGACTCGAACACTTCCTTCATGCGCACCAGCACCCGCGACCAGACGTCGCAGCCCTCCGCCGTGATGACCTGGAAATTCACGCGGTCATAAGCGGCATAAGGATGGTCGCGCCGGCAATCAATGTCCACGCCTGCGGCCCGCGCCACCGGCCCCACCGCGCCCGCGTTCTTCACTACGTTCTTGTCGGCCACTCCGACTCCACGCGTGCGTTTCTGGATGTTCTTGTCGCGGCTGACCGCGCCCACCACCGCTGTCCATTCCGCTTCCAGCTTGTCCAGCACCTTGCTGAGTTCGCTCTTCAGCTCCGGCGTAATATCCCAGCGCACGCCGCCCACCACGCAGAGCCCGTACGTCTTGCGGTTGCCGGTAATTTTCTCCGCGATCCACATGACCGGCTCACGAATGCGGAACGCCTGCATGAAGAGCGTGTCAAAACCCACGATGTGGCATGCCAGACCCACCCACAGCAGGTGGCTGTGCAGGCGCTCCAGTTCCAGCATGATGGTGCGGATGTACTCAGCGCGCGCGGGCGGACGTAGGGCCACCGCGGCTTCCACGGCCTGGACGTAGGCCACGCTGTGCACGCAGCCGCAGATGCCGCAAATGCGTTCGGCCAGCACGGGAATATCGTTGTAGTTCATGACTGATTCCGCCAGCTTCTCAATGCCGCGGTGGGCCATGAAGCCGCGATACTCGCAGCCGCGCACCATCTCGCCCTCCACATACAGACGGAAGTGCGCCGGCTCGTCCAGCGTGGGGTGGAAGGGCCCGAAAGGCACCACCGTGCAGCCCTCCGGCGGCTGCTCAAATTCGAAGCTGGCGTTGTCATTGAATTCTTCCGGCACGTGATTCCAGGGCACGTCCTTGCGCAACGGATGAACGTCTTCGGGCCAGCCATCGGGCAGGACGAGCCGCTTGGGATAAGGGTGCCCTACGCATTGAATGCCAACCAGGTCGCGCATCTCGCGTTCCGCCCAGTTGGCGGCTGGGACCACGTTGGAGATACTTTCGATCCTCGGCTCATCGCCCGGAAGCTGGGCCAGCACGCTGCACAGGACGTGATCCTTATCGAAGGCGAAGTCATGGGCGACCACGAAGCCGCCGGAGAATGGCCGGTCGTCGGCGCCGATGCTGATCACGTAGCGTGCATCCAGATCGCGGAAAATGTATTGGCACACCTCTTTTACGGCTGCCGGCTGTATCCACACGAACAGCTGGCGGTCGCTGGGCAGATCGGCGCGCACGATGGCACAGTCGAACTTCTCTTTCAGCAGATTTAGCCGTTCGCGCGCGATCATGATGCCCGTCCCTTTACAACCACAGCCTTTCCATCCTCGGCCCCGCCCAGCCAGCGGAAGTGCTTTTTGATTTCGCCATAGAAGTTATGGGCGATGTAGCGCTCACACTCCGCCTCGGCGGCATATCCGCACAGCCAGGGCGCTGCCGCCCGCCGCGGCGCTGAGCCCAACCTCGAAATTGCGTAAGTGATGAGAAAGCTCCCGCCCAGAACAGCCAACAAAGCCAGCGGCACAAACAGAGCTGTGCCTTGCGGTCCAGTGATGCCGAAGAAGGCTTCGGCTGGCAAAGGCTGCGCAAACAGAGATGCCGCACCCTGCGGCGAAGCGATAATTGCCTTTTGCAGGAACACGAATGCCAGGCCCGGCGCCACACCCAGCAGCACGCACCAAGCCGCCAGGAGAATCTGCGGCAGCTGCATGCTGCAGCCCACTTCCAGATTCCCTGTGTGGGCTCGGGCAGTTGTTCCGCGGCGAACAGGTTGAAGGCCCGCCTTCTGCGCCACCAGTTCACTGGTGCGCGAAAGGAAGCTGGTGCCGAAGAACTTGATAAACGAAGCCAGCGTCAGCGCGCTGGTGAGGATGGCAATCGCCGCGCATACGGCAAGATAGCGCGCTGAGCTGGCACCCTGAATTGCGGCCACGAAAATCGTCCACTTGCTGGCGAAGCCGTTGAAAAGAGGCACACCGGAAATAGAGAGTGAGGCCACCAGCGCGGTAATTGCCGTCAGCGGCATGTATTTCATGAGCCCGCCCATCCGGTTTAAATTCTGTGTACCGGTGGCATGCAGCATGGAGCCGGCATTCAGAAAGAGAAGTCCTTTGAACAAGCCATGGTTCAGCACGTGGAATAGAGCACCAATCAGGCCAAGGACGGCGAAGGCGCCTGCTGTGGTTCCCGTGGGCAAAAGAGCCATGCAAATGCCCGTGCCCAGCAGGATGTAGCCGATCTGGCCGATGCTGTGGAAGGCGAGCAGCCGCTTCGATTGTTCCTGCTTCAGCGCCTGCATTGTCCCGGTGAAAAGGGTCACGGTGCCGAGCAGCGCGACCACCATGCCCCAGCGGGACAGCGGAAACTGGTTCTGCGCTGTCACCGGAACCAGCCAGAGAAAGTAGCGCATCACCCCATAAATGCCGGTTTTGATCATCACTCCCGAGAGCATGGCGCTGACGGGCGAAGGGGCGGCAGGATGCGCGTCCGGCAGCCACATCTGCCCGAACGGCCACATCCCCATCTTGATCCCAAACCCGACTAGGAAAAGCGTGAACGCCAGGCTCACAACGCCGGGGCGTGAACTCAGCAACGCCGGCAGGTTAGCGCTGACACTTTCAAACTCGAACCTCAGTCCACCCTGCGTAGGCGCCAGCAGTGCCGTACCGGCCATAATGGCGGCGCAGGCAATCTGCATCATGAGCAGAAACTTTCGGCTGGCACGCCGGTTCTGCTCCCGCTTGTATTCGAAACGAATGAGCAGGTAACCCGGCAACGTCATCAGCTGCCACCACACAAAGAAAGACCACATCGTGTCCGTGGTGGTCAGCAATCCGTATATGGCAGCCAGGAAGAGCAGGAAGCAGGGGTAATACCGTGCGACTCCATATTCGGCATAGTGCTGCATGTAGCGGATGGAATAGAGCGCAGCCGGCAAAGCAATGCCTGCTGCCAGTACCAGGAAGACGGTTGCGAGCCCGTCCAGCTGCAGGCGAAAGGAAAATACATGCTTTGCCGAGGCCCAGACCTCAAATGGTTGAGGCGAGACCCCATGCAGGAGAACTCTACGCGCGGCGCCAAATATCAGAAGTGATGACGCGGCGGTTGCGGCAAATGCGCACCAGCCGGCCAGAACCTTATGGCGCGCCGTCAGCAAGGTAACTGCCGCCCCGGCAATGCAAACCAGGATGGCGGCAACTACGGCTTGTTCCGGACCCATCATGTCAGCACCTTGTCGGCCCAGGAGTGCGCCCACCGTTGGCCTTCCTGTTGCGCCCTCAGGTCCCGCAACAGGGTGTGGACGATTTCCATGGAGGCTTCCATGGTGGAGCTCAGCTCCTGCCCGGGCTGCAGCGACTCCGGCTGCACGCCCAGGAGCCATACCCGGGTTCCTGCCTGTTCCAGCGCCTGGGCCAGCACTCCCAGGGAAATCTTGTGGGTCGAGATTTGCGGGAAGGCGGTGGCAATCTCAGCCGCATTGAGGAAGACCACCGTGCCGGGCTCGTCTTGGAAATTAGTGGCATCAATCACCAGCAGGTGATCGAAGCCATGCTCAGCGATCCTGCCCAGGTAATGTTCCGGCGTGGTGCCGGCAATGATGACGTCCGAGATGCCGGCCGCGACCAGTTCCTCAGCCAGGTAAACGCCGAAGCCGTCGTCGCCGTAATCTACGTTGCCCACTCCCATCACGCAGATTCGCCCCTGGAGAGTGCGCTGCAGTTTCTGGCCAAGGCCTTCCATCAGATCTCCTCTCCCAGCTTCTTGATCTGTTCATAGGTGAAAACCGGGCCGTCCACGCACACATAAGCCATTCCGATGCAGCAGTGGCCACACTTACCCACGCCGCACTTCATGTATCTTTCCAATGTAGAAACGATGTTTTTTTCCTCGCAGCCCATGGCCAGCAGGTCGCGAATGACAAAGCGGAACATGACCGGCGGTCCGCAGACGAACACCGTGCTGTTGTCCACCGCCACGTTTACGCCTGGTTGGGTGAACAGGCTGCCCACCACCCCCACGTGGCCCTTCCAGTTCGCGTCGGCCCGATCCACGGTCAAGTAGCATTCCACTCCTGCTGACTGCTCCCACTCTCGCAAGTTGGGCACGTACATGAGTTCCTGGGGTGTTTTGGCGCCGTAAAAAATCTGAATGCGGTCGTAGTACTTGCGGTGCTGCAGCGCGTAGACGATGCAGGAGCGCAGCGGAATCATGCCGATGCCGCCGGCCACGAACACCAGGTCGTGGCCGTAGTAATCCTCCATGGGGAAGCCGTTGCCGTATGGACCGCGCACCGCGAACTTCTGCCCCGGCTGCAGTTCGTCCAGCGCGCCGGTGCAACTGCCGACCTTGCGGATGGTGAAAAACGTTTCTTTTTCGTCCGGGCTGGAGGGCAGCGAAGCAGGAAATTCGCCCACTCCGAACAGGGAAATCTGCGCGAACTGCCCCGGCCGAAACTTGTGAAATTCCTGCTGTTCGGTGGCGTCTTCAAAGTGCCAGTAGTAAGTCTTCACCTCGGGAATTTCCGGCAGCACCTGCTCCAGCACCGCCGGCTTGGGCAAATAGACATTTTGGCGGGCCGTGCTCATCTCGCCTCCGCCTGGGCCGTGGCCCGTCGGATCATCTCCACCACGGTGGGCATGCCGATATCGCCATGGCACACGGCGGCGCAGCGTCCGCAGCCGACGCACGCCATGGAGAGCTCCCGCTGGATAAAGTAATGCGACAGCTTGCGGAAGAAACGCCGGTTGCGTCGGTCGTGCACCGCGCGCCGCGGGTTGAATCCTCCGGCCATGCGGGTAAAACCGCCCAGAGCGCAGGAGTCCCACACCCGCATCCGCTCCACTTCGCTGGCGCTGACCTGCCGGTCGGTCACCGTGAAACAAGTACATGCGGGGCACACGTAGGTGCAGCCACCGCATTCCAGACAGCGCTGGCCGATCTCCTCCCACGTCTTCTCGGCAACTTTCCCTTGGGAGACGTAGCGCACCGCGGCCGAAAACCAGCTGGTCATCGTGCTCTCAAAGTGGGTGCGCAAATGCTCCAGAATTTGGCGGCGCTTGGCTACGTGCTTCTCCGTGCCTTTGCGGAAAATGGGATTGGCCAGCAAGGCTTCGCCGGCTGGCGTCCCCGCGACGGCCATGAACTCGTCGCCTAAGTCCATCAACTGCAAATCAAAATGGTCGCGCGCTGCCGGGCCGGTATCGGCGCACATGCAGAAGCACTCCTTGCCGATGTCGCGCTCCGGGTCGGTGCAGACCAGATTGATGAGCAGCAAGTTGCGCCGTCGCTTCTCGTAGTAAATGTCGCTGAACTCGCGACCGAGGAAGAAGCGGTCCAGGTGATAAATGCCGGCAACGTCGCAGGAGCGGATGCCAAAGATCGCCCGTTTCGGCGCCTCATACGTGGGCTCAATCCGCAATTCGCCGTTGCTGCGTTCCGCCTTCATCAGCCGTTCGATGTGGGGGAACACAAAGCGCTTCGGCGGATAGTAAGGATTAGGCAAGTGGAGCTGGATGCGGTCGCGGTTAGCGTCGGTGACCGTGTCAAAGTAGGTGTCGCGCCCGTGCCCGCAGAATGGCGCCAATACCTCGTAACCCTGCTTACGCAGCAGGTCCACGATAACCAGCACATCCGTTTGTGTCAGGACGCGCGCTTTCATGGCGCCACCTTCTCCAGCCGCACCGGTACGAGCTGGCTGCGGTCACCGAGGCCAGGCAAAATTCTCTTCTCTACTTCTCGCAGGAAGTAGGGAACGAAAACGGTGCCGCTCCTTACCTCGGCAGTTACCCGTGCTGTCGCCTCGGTGGAGCCGGCGGCTGTCCGCAGCGTGATCTTCTGTCCGTCGCGCACGCCCAGGGCCCTGGCGTCTTCGCTGTTGATCTCTACGAAGCCAGCGGGATAGTCCAGCCACAGAATGCGATATTCGCGCTTGAGCGTCTCGCTGTGACGCACCAGCACATCCTGTGTCCAGTAGTAAAGGGAGCTGCCAAAAAAGAGCTGGAAGGGAAACTCGGCGGCGCTGCTGGCCTGCGGCGGCTTGGCGACCGGCGCAAAATTGAACTTAGCCCCGTTGCCGCCGGCGAACAGATAACGCGTCCCCAGAGGCTGATCCTTGGTGCAGGGCCATTGCCGCCCATACTCGCGGGCCAGGTTCTCGTAACTGGCTCCGCTGTAGAACGGAACCGCCTCGCCAATCTCCTCCATCACGTCGCCGGCCCTCTCATAGTTCCAGCTCACGCCCATCAAGCGCGCGACGCGGGTTAGTTGCTGCCATACCGGCATTAATCCGGGAGTTGGTTCCACCACTTTCTGAGCGAGCTGAATGCGGCGTTCCGTGCTGGTGAACGAGACCTGCTCTTCTCCGTAGGCGGTGGTAGGCAGCACGACGTCGGCGTAGCGGGCGGCATCCGTGATGAACAGCTGCTGCGAGACCACCAGCTTGAAGTCTTCGAAAAGGCCCCTGGCCTCTTCCACGCCGGCCGCGCTGACCGGATCGTAATGACACATCCACAGAGCCTTCACCGTGCGGGTGAGGCCATCGGCCAAAAGTGAAGCCGCGCGCAGTCCCGGAGCAGCCGGCAGCTTCGCCTTCCACAGCGCTTCCAGCTGGGCGCGAGCGGCGCTGTCTGTAACTGGTCTGTATCCCGGCAGGCGGCCGGGCAGCATGCCCATATCGCAAACGCCTTGCAGGTTGTTCTGCTCATTTAAGGCAAGGATTCCGGCCCCAGGTTTGCCCAGATTCCCAGTCAGCAGCACCAGATTTACTACCGCACGGATGGTTTCGCGGCTGCGCGCTTCCATGCTGGTGGAATAGAGCACGCAGGCGGCACGGGCGCCGGCGTAGACGACTGCTGCGCGCTCAATTATTTCCGCGGGAACACCGCAGACCTCCGCCGCCTGCAGCAAGTCGAAATCCCGCACTAGCCGCAGGAAATCCTCGTAATTGCGGCATCGCGATTTGATGAAAGCCAGGTTTGCGAGGCCACGATCGAGGATCACCTTGGCCATGGCACCATATAGCGTCACTTCACTGCCGGGCCGAATCTGCAGGAAAAGGTCGGCGCTCTCTGCGACGCGATGGCGGCGAGTGCCGATTACAATTAGGCGCGCCCCCCGCAGTTTGGCGCGAATCACCGCGCCTCCGATGGTGGGCAGCCGCCGCGCCAGGTCCACCCCATCTACCACGATCACGTCGCTTTCGCCCAGGTCGGCGACGGAGGTGCTGGCCGCGGGCACGCCGGTCATTTGCAGCAGCACATCAATGGAGTTGTTGCAGAACACGCTGCTGCCCTGGTCCACGTTGTTGGTGCCGATCACGGCACGGGCGAACTTCTGCAGTAAATAGGCGTCTTCATTGGAGCAGCGAGGCGAGTTGAGGAAGGCGATGGAGTCCGGACCATAGTGGTCGCGGATCTGCTTCAGCCGGGTGGCCACAAACTGGAAAGCCTCGTCCCAGCCAGCTTCCTGCATTTCGCCTTTCTTTCGCAGCAGCGGCTTTTTCAGGCGCTCCGGCGAACTGGCGATTTCGTGCACGTGCCAGCCGCGAACGCAGATTCTGCCCTGGTTGGTGGGATGAGAAACGCTGGGATAGGCGCCAATTACCCGGTTATCAGCAGTTTCCAGGTAAAGACCGCAGCCGACTCCGCAGTAGGTGCAGGTGGTCAACTGATGGGCCATGCCAGCCTCCCCACTCTGTGCGCCGGCGAGCAGACGCCAACATTCTTATGTTATGGAGGAGTCAACATCGGCAGCCGTGATTAGGGTCACGCCCGACCGTGACCGGGCGCACTCAGAGTCCAAAAAAGAACTAGCGTCAGTTACAATCAGGCCGGCGTATAACATTCGACGCGGGATCGCTCATGACCGATTCGGGCCGTTCACGATGTGAATTTGAAGGCAAGAAGCTGAAGGTGCAGCTCGACATCACCATCAATGCACACACGGATTCCATTTCCCCGGTTGTGGAAGCGGTGCTGGCACTGGCTCGGGAAATGAA